>JABIGP010000211.1 GCA_018650105.1 Methanobacteriota archaeon | reverse complement strand
AGGTATTACTGAACTCTATGTGAGTGAACATCCTCTCGATTGCTTAACCTGTACTGCAAATGGTGATTGTGAATTACAAGATGTCGCAGCAGATGTTGGTCTGAGAGAATTGCGCTATGATAACGAGCCTGCCTGCCAAAGTATCCCAATCGATGAATCAAATCCATTCTTTACATTTGATGCAAGCAAGTGTATTGTTTGTTCACGTTGTGTAAGGGCATGCGATGATACTCAGGCGACTCATGCACTATCCATTGATGGGCGTGGCTTTTCTAGCCGAATCATTGCAGGCGTTGATGAATTATTCATGGATTCGGATTGCGTATCTTGTGGTGCTTGCGTAAATGAGTGTCCGGTTGGTGCACTTGAAGACCGTGTTGAACGCTCTGCGGGAACTCCGGACAAATGGGTGCGAACAACTTGCGCATTCTGTGGCGTTGGATGTCAATTTGATGCAGGAATAAAGGGTGGCAAATTAGTGACGATGATACCTGCTGCAGATTCACCTGTTAACCAAGGCCATGCATGTGTCAAGGGGCGATTCGCATCTGCCTATATTCACCATGCAGACCGACTCAAATTCCCAATGATAAGAGAATCAATTGATGATGAATTCCGTCAAGCAACTTGGGATGAAGCTTATTCATTTATCACACAACGCTGGAAGCAAATCAAGGCAGAATCAGGGCCGCATGCAATCGGTTCAATCACCTCATCACGTTCAACCAATGAATTAAATTATCTTGGCTCAAAATTAATGCGAGCAGTTATTGGCACCAATAACATTGACAATTGTGCCCGCGTATGCCATTCTGCTACAGTCAAGGGTATGATGACAGTATTCGGTGCAGGAGCCGGAACTAACAGTTTGAAAGATATTGACCATACTGATTTACTATTGGTCTCAGGATGCAATCCAATACATGGACATCCTGTAACAGGTTCACGAATCCGTCGCGCTCGTATGCGTGGAATGAAGATGATAGTGGTAGACCCTAAGGCAACTGAATTGGCACAAATGGCTGATATCCATGTTCAATTGCGCCCTGGAACAAACGTTGCCCTATACCAAGGTCTTGCCCATATCATATTGCGAGAGAACATGCAAGCAGATTCACAATGGTTAGAGACACGTACTGAAAACCTTGAGCCATTCAAGGCAATGGTACAAGATATGACTCCAGAAGTATGTTCTGAAATCACTACAGTTCCTATTGAAATATTAGAAGCAGCAGCGATTCACTATGCTTCAGTTCCTTCAGCAATGGCAGTTCACGGTCTTGGAATGACCGAACATAGTCATGGTTCAGAAGGAGTGATGGCACTTTCAAGTCTTGCACTTCTAACTGGAAATGTTGGTCGTTTAGGGACTGGAATAAATCCCCTACGCGGGCAAAACAATGTTCAAGGGTCTTGTGATATGGGTGCATTACCAAATGTTTACACAAATTATCAATCGGTTGCTGACCCAGAAAACCGTGCAGCATTTTCCAAGGTTTGGGGAGTTGAAGCACCGGCAGAACCAGGGCTAACATATCCTGAAATGCTTAGACAAGTAGAATCAGGAAATGTTCGTTCACTATACTTGATAGGTTCAGATATTGCTCACACAGATCCAGATAATCTTGCAGTGATAAAGGCTCTTAGTGGCCTTGATTTACTAATTGTTCAAGATATTTTCATGTGTGAGACCGCAAAGTTAGCTCATGTGATTCTTCCAGCAGCATCTTTCCTTGAATCAGATGGAACATATACCAATGGTGAGCGAAGAATTCAGCGTGTTAGAAAGGCGATTGACCCACCAGGTCAAGCCAAGCAAGATTGGATTATTGTTTCCGAATTGGCAGAAGCGCTTGGACATCCAATAATTTCATCAAACGATGTAGCGGATATCTGGGATGAATTAGCCAGTTTAACTCCAAACTTCCGCGGAATTGATTATTCTAATCTTGATAATTCTGTATCGGTACAATGGCCAAAGCCAACAGCAGATCATCCTGGAACAAGCATAATGCATGTGGGTGAATTTTCGCGCGGATTAGGTAATTTTGCAGCACCTGAGTATGCAGAACCGAATGAACAAGCATCTGAGGAATACCCGTTCATCCTAATCACAGGAAGAAATCTTTTCCATTATAATGCAGGAACTCAAACCCGTAGAACAGGGTTGTCAGAATTCCGAGAAACTGATTTGTTAGAAATGCATCCAGTTGATGCAAATGAAATGGGAATAAGTGATGGAGATACAGTTTGGTTAGCCAGTCCACGCAACCGCGTCGAGATGCAAGTCGAAATCACCAACAACGTACGAAAGGGCAATCTCTTCACAACATTCCATTTCCCTGAAATAGGCGTAAATACAGT
>JABIGP010000224.1 GCA_018650105.1 Methanobacteriota archaeon | reverse complement strand
GGCAGTGGAGTTTCTTCACGCCTAGAACAATTCCGTGATGAAGATGCTACTGGTAAATTATTTGTCGATGGTGCCTTTGAAGATTTTATTGGATTGTGAAGTGAGATATAATCCGTTATCACATCAATTGATATTGAAGCACCGAATGGCTTTGGATGATGCGTATCATTTCCTGCCTTGTATCGTTAATGCTGCTTTCAGTAATTATCCCCTTCAATGCTGATGCTGCGCCAGCCGAATCATTAGCCGTTGGAGCGGTTTTTGGTGGGCAGTGGGTTGATGCGAATAACAGTACAGTACAGACGAACCTATTGACAGATTTGCCGGCAATAGTTGAAGATTATACTGCTACTTGGTGTACTAATTGTGTCGATGTTGAACATGCGCTTGATGATGTGGCCTCAGAAATTCCAATAAAACAATACAATTTCCATCGCTCTATAGGCGAAACTCAGGATCCTTTTGGTACAGATGTGTTGGACCAACGGTGGGAATCTCGATATGGCCAAAGGGTGCCTCCTACTGTTATTTTTAACGGAAGCCATAAACAGGTAGGAAGCGTTTCTAATGGAGAAACATTGCAAGACGATTATACTGCATTAGCACAACTTGACCTATCACTTGGACAAGGTAGTTCCAGTTTTACCTGGGCTGCTACCGGGCAGGGGAGCGGTTCTGTTTCATGGAATCTTTCCATTGATGACTCTCAATTCGGCGAGAGTGTCATTTCTGTAAATCTGTGGATAGTTGAGGCTTCTGCTCATTTTGAAGAAGGCACTAATGGATTAGAGGATTATCCACACATAGTGCGTGAAATCCAGTCACTAGGAAATTCAACTAGCGGTACTGCGCAAATCTCCCTACCAGATGCATTTGACGGAAATGACCTATCAGTCCATTTGATTTACCAAATTGTCAACCCTATCGTTGAAGACGGTGGAAATGAAAATGAACCTCAAGTAATAGAAGAGAAAGGCATGCCAGCAATATCACTTATTGCAACCCTTGCACTATTTGCAGTAGCTACACTAACGAAGTCTACTAATAGATTCAAGTGAGAATGTCAATCATTGCATCATCGCGTAGATCTTCTTCCAATTCCCAGGCAAATTCCGTTACCTCTTGTGGAGCTTCTTGGGCATCTTGATAATGCCACCACCAAGGTGGTGCTCCTCTTGCACCGAGTCTTTGTTGAAGTCTTTCAATTAGCCGAGTCATTGAACGGCGTGCGTTTGGGCGCGGGTGGTCTCTACGAACTAATACCGTCTGGCCATTATATGCTCCATCCTCGACATAGCCTAACAATTCAGCGAGACTAATAATAGACCGAATCTCCAATCGACTTCTCATCGTCACCCGTAGGTTACAATGTTCAAATGATATTTCTTGCATTACTTGTTCTCCAACTCTAATCGTGGAACCAATTGGTTGTAATTGCATTGCTTGCCAGACCCGTGGCATCAATTCGCACCAACGTCTCTCTCCATTTCTAAGGTCGCCGATGGCCTCATTATGCGCCGCCATTCCTTGATTTCGTAAGAACATCCAATTTCTACCATATTGCTGATATTCAATATGATATTGTTCCTCAACTTCATTGGGAAGCATTTTGGAAACATCCTGTCTCCATTCCTGCACGAACTTCATTATTGGAGGGGGATTTCCTTGTTTGATTTCTCTCATTGTGGCATTGCGATGTTTACAATTCCCACTAGTTCGTTTTCTAATTCTATGATTTTGCGGCCATCCGTCATGCATATAATCATCAAACCGAATGTTATTATTTCTGTCAAACAGATTATACAAGGCCATTCCGCCTCTTGCTCCACGGATTTTTTCAGGGCCGAGATCTTCGTGGTCAAACCACCGCAGTGGACGATGTGGGTTGTTTTGGCGGAATTGGTCAACCGCTGCTGCATTTATGAATGGTTTTTCCTCTGGAGAAATTTTGTTGCTAAATCCAAATGGTGGGTTTTTGGCTATTTCTGTAAATACACTATCAACTCTAGAGGATAATGTTACGTCATCGATTAATGAAAGAATGACTGATGCAATTGTATCTCCTAATGGCACTTCAGAATGAAATGCTCCATCATGAATACACAAGGGTTGCCCTTCGTAAGGGCCTAGATTTTTTATTGCTCCGATGATAAATGGTGCGCCATGGGCTCCTCTTCCAGCGCGTACTTCATAGAAATGGCCAAGGCGTCCGATGACTAATATTCGATTGCCTTCGACGAAAACATTGTTCGGATTTGCATTAATAATCTGATTAAGGAAATCGATTGACCGGCGTAATGGTGGCGAAATTACGATTGCGTCGTCATGACTAGTGGCCCAATTGCTTTGGATTGCTAACAGATTAAGCCCTGCTTGTGATTCCGCAGGAGACAATGATGAAGAAATCAAATAAGCCCAGATTATTGGATCCACTGGTATCGTTATTAGACGTGAATTTTCGGCTTTGGTTTTTATTCGAAATTGCCATTTGTTCCTTGCAAGTTTCAATGGCCAATCTTTCATAGATAGTGGGCGGTTTGTGGGTCTGTGATTAAGCCATCTTGAAACCCAAGGTGCTGTTATCAAATCAAGGCATCCTTTAGGATGATTGGCAAATCCATCAACAACTTCACGATTGAAAGAATTAGGCAGTGACATATGTATTCTCAAACGTACATCTCTTGCCCATGCACCAAGAGGGTGGTTGCCGTTTTCTCCGGTTTGGAAGCGGTCTTCAGCCTCAATTTGCAACCAATTTAGCATTGCGACCAGGGGTCTTTTTTTGCAAGAGTTTCTTCTTTGGGCGTCTCGTCTAGCCCCTCTTCTTTGCATTATTCTTTGCATTCTCCAATTATTGTATACGCGCCCATAATGCTCATGTTCTCTTTCATTAATTGCTTCGTATACTAGTGATCCCATCGTTGTAACCAATTTAGAAATATTCCATCCCATCCTTTTCTTTTCATCTGATATTAGAGTCAATAGATAAATTACAGGTACTGAAGCTGGGAGTTTTCTTCCATCAAGTATCGCTGTATCTTCTAAAAAGGAAAGTCGTTTTCCATCCTCTAAGGCGAAACCGATTTGTAAGATTCTCCTGTCGTCATGCTGTAATCTATGGCCTTCTTTCAATAAATGAATAATTCCTTGTAAGCGTTCAATTGAACACGGAAGTGAATGGATTGGGTCTTCGTGATCCCTTAGTCGAGCCCATGAAACATCGGGAGTTCCAACTACATTATTTCTTAAACTAACCCACCGTTGACGAGAAGTTCTTTCCCTTCCACCGATTAGTTCAATTCCTTCTTCGTGTTCACTCATTGACAGAATTACATTCCAATTTTCATCTACTGAGTTGCCAACGAGAGATTGGCATAACGCACAAAGATGTCCGGAGCCAATTTTATTATCACAAGCATTACAATTTCGCTCAACGTCAGAATCCATACAAAATTAATTCGGCCACGGTATTTGAAGTAATTAGCCAAACATTACCAATTATTATTGGATTAATTCTTATTTATTTTAGCAAAGGCATCAATAATTCTCGCTTCATCAACATCATTAATATGTAAATGGCAAACGATTCTAACTTTATTTAGGCTTAAGTCGAATAGATCTATTCCTTGTTTCTCTAAGCCCTCCACTACCTTTGAAGCGAGATTCTTACATGTGACATAAACCATATTGGTTTGAACTGTATCTAAATCTACGGAGAAGTTATCCATTGAGTTAATGGCTGTAGCAATACGTTTTGCTCTAGCATGGTCTTCTTCCATCCTCTGAATATTATTATCGAGTGCGAATAGACAAGCTTGCGCCAATATCCCTGCTTGTCTCCAACCGCCACCGAACATTTTTCTCCAACGATGAGCGCTAGCAATGAACTCTGAACTACCCACTAATACAGAACCGACTGGTGCCCCCATGCCTTTTGAAAAACAAATTGAAACGGAATCATAATCTCTGGTCATGCGTTTTGCATCAACACCTGTTTTGACAATCGCATTGAAAATTCTAGCCCCATCAATGTGTGCTTTACAACCATTATTATGAGCAATAGCAGCAATATCATCGAGTGTTTGTTGCGGATAACAAGTGCCCCCACCTAAGTTAGAGGTATTCTCCACACAAACTAATGAGCCATTCGGATAATGACCTTGACTCCCTTCTGATTTTCTTATTGCCAATACTACATCATCTGGATTCATAATGCCGTTTTCGCCCTCAACTAAGGCGATGCTGACTCCACATAATGCAGCATATCCTCCGCCTTCATATTTGTAAATATGAGCCGTTTTATCGCAGACGATTTCGTCGCCAGGAACGGTATGTGCTTTGATGGCAATTGCGTTGGACATTGTCCCTGATGCGACAAATAATGCAGCTTCTTTGCCGAATAATTTAGCAACTCTATTTTGTAATTCAATGACCGTTAAATCGTCACCTAATACATCATCACCAACACTTGCACTCTCCATTACCGCCCGCATCTCTGCTGTTGGTTGGGTTACT
>JABIGP010000221.1 GCA_018650105.1 Methanobacteriota archaeon | reverse complement strand
TATCGCAGAAATACGGACTGCTGGATCTATGTCTACCATTGCTCTCTCGGCAAATAAAGTGGCAACTCTTGGCTCATGATTTGCCAATGTTGGTAATGTTTTGGCCGCAATTCTACGAACTTCATCACTTTCATCATTAAGTGCCCATGACACCAAATCCCAGGCAGATGAACCACCCTTTTTCATCACCTTACGCAATAATTTTGATGCCTTGATTCGGATTTTTTCATCCGTTTCAAGCATTAGACTATCGATATGAATACAGACTACTTCAGGCCAAGTTTCTGACAATCCTTTCAATGCCTCCCAGGCATTTTTTTGACGGAAATCAATCGGTGAACGCAACTCATTAACCAAGATTGTTTCAACTGCTGAAGGGAAAACAGGTGCCGAAATCACAAGCGCTTTACTCGCAGCCATACTGACATTTACATCATCATCGTCAAGGAGAACACTTAGCCAATCAAACATTTCATCCGACTTCTGAATCGCTACTTCCGGTAGTGCCTTTAAGGCAGCAATCCGGATTGCTGGGTCGTCATTTTCAAATGAAACTAATAATACCTTGTGAGCTTCTTTTGAAGCAAATCCTTTGAGCATTTGTAATGCCCTGACTCCATCGGCTTGAGTCAATTGATAATCCTTATCAGTCCAAACAGATTTTGCAGTTTTGATATCTCCTTTGGCCAAAGGAATAATATCTTGCTTACGCAATCCTTGCCATGGACCAGTTTCGGTTTTCTGGAGTACTTTTTTCCTAGATTTCTTCTTGTTTCCCACATTTAGTGGCAACCCAGTTCTTGGGTCCCTTGCGATGTATTCACGAGACAAATCTAACACCCCTATTATGCCCGCATTAGCACCACAGGCTTGAACCTATGGCAGTAATGCTCTCTTCATTTAGCATAGACATATATTGGCAACTGATTATTAAGTCTATCACCAATTCTTGCATTATTTTCCAAAACAGCAATCAACAAATTAATTGAAGCAGGTGATTACCCCCTCAAGTATGGAGAAAGGTTTGAGAAGCAATAATGGGGTTGTTTTGATTCTACTAATCATTTTGTTGACTTCTTCTTGTTCTTCTATGATCACTGCAGATAATTCATATTCCTTTATTCCGAATGAGACTCCAATGCACATATCTCACTCAAATAATGATTTTAATAGCAGCAATGGATTTCTGCATGAAAATACATCGGTGATCAATGTTACTGGAGAGGCAAAATTAAGTCGGCCTGATATCCAGTGGGGAGCAACTAATGCCAATGGATTGATGTTCCCTCGTACCGGTGCATGTTCCGTGTATCTTGAACAAACAAATGAAATATGGATGATGGGGGGAAGAATTGACCCAAATCCAACTGCTAACAATGACGAGGGCCCGACATCTGCTGTGGAAGTGTTTGATGTCTCTGCGGGTACGTGGAGTTTTTCTACTTCAATGCTGAATGAGACCCAACAATATGCAGGTTGTGCACAAATAGGCGGTAAAATCTATCTTGCTGGCGACTATCACCCCACTGCTAGTCCTACCATAAGGTCTAGCGGATTACTACAAACATACGACATGAATACTGGGAACTGGACTATGAAGTCATCAATGCCCACTGGTAAAAAGGTAGGATTGGCTGGAGTTGATGCTCTTGATGGATATCTCTATGTTGCAGGTGGAGTCAATAGACAAAATCGCTTGGACCTAACTGATACGTTATTGCGATACGATCCTGTAACAGATAATTGGACTGAATTATCAAGCATGAATTACAAAAGACATTCTTTTACATTAACCGCCTTCCATGGAAAATTATACGCCACTGGGGGAGTTTCTGAAGAGAAAAACGCTGTCACCAATTTGACTGAAATTATTGATTCTAATAGAACTGAAGTCTATGACCCTGCTACCGACACTTGGACAAATTTGAGTGACCTACCAATTAAACTCGCAGCACATTCAGCAACGGTGTTTAATGATGAAATCATTTTTATTGGCGGTTATGAGAGCCAAACGTGGAGTGGAATCGCAAGTAAGAAGATGTACGGATATAATCCAGTAGAACAAACTTGGAGATTACTACATACATTTGTCATCGGCATGTACGACTCTACAATCGCTTCAGGAGGCGGTGCAATAATGTACGCTAGTGGAGATACTTCGTCAACCAGATTTTCATCATGGGGTGCTAACTATCTTGCTGAAACAGAATATTTTGAAAATCCTGCTGAGCATGAAGGATGGATAACATCTCTTCCTGTGGACCTTAGATATATGCCTCAAGGAACTGCAACTCCTTTATGGATGACACTCGATGGTTCAACACCATATGGAACAGACTTGCAGATGCAATACAAATCTGGATCTGATGCTGTTGCCGTAGGAATGAATACTTGGCAACCTATTGGAACTAATGCAAGTATTCCTGAATTTGTTGGAATAGCAAATCATTCACTCAGCACTTTGAGCGAAGATACTTCATTCATGCAATATAGAATAAAATATTCAACAACTGCTATGGAAAATTGGTCAACTCCTGATTTAGACAATGTAGAAATTATTAGTGAAAATGTGGCAATAACCTCTACCATCCCTACTACAATGCATCCAAATGCTGCACCTGTAACCTTTACAACACATCACCATGCATATACAGATACCGCAGAATATCAACTATCAATTGTCTCTGCAAACTCACAAGGTTTCAAGGAAGCTACTTCTCAATGGACCACTATTACTTGGACACAAGATAGTGCAACATATACAGTGGACGACCCTGATTCAATGCTACTTACTCAGCAAACATCTGTTCAAGAAGGATTGATTAATCAAGATGGAACAACGATGGACTGGCAATTTTCTTTGGATGAAGGCCTTGCAACAGATCATGTATTAGTCAAGGTCAAAACGATCGGTCTTAGAAATACAACATATATTCATGCTACACCAATAGATATTGACAAAGAAGTTGATGTACGAGTCAAATCAGTAACTGCGGACTTTACAAGTACGGGCAATTACACTTTACAAGAAGATGAGGTCGTTCCAGAATTGACTAAACTATCATTGACAGTTGAAAATTATTTCACTACTTCGGGAAGCCAACTATTATCTGGAACGATTCAAGCGAGAGTTCATCTAGACATTATAGAATTTAATCAGACTGAAGAAGGAGAGGAAGTATGGAATAATGCAACAACAAGTTGGTTTATCCTAAACATTGGCCAGGATACCGTGATTGAATATACTCTGCCGGAAAATGTTTCAGGAAAATCGAGCATTTGGATTGAAGCAACAACTTTGGATGACTTGATACTAAATGTTGATGAGACATCTCATGACTTTGTTCTAAATATTGAAGTTCCAATTCTTCTATCTACTACTATTACAAATGGAGAATACATAAACAAAGATGCCAATAGATTATTTGGAGTGCAAATTTATGATGTTGGTGGATTCACACTGAACACGACTCAAATGTATGTTTGGTTTGAGGGAATTTCAGATGGAACAAATGGCAATCCTCTAGATGGTATTGCTCAGATTGGTGAATATCAACAAAGAAATTTCTCAATAGTAAATATTGGCAATATTTGGTTCCTTAATATGACTGTTAATGATAGCGTAAATTCCGACCATCAAATCGTACGCACATTACTTAGTGGGGCAGATATTTCGGGCCATTCATTACCGATTATTGCTGCTGAAAATGGAACTTCATGGTGGCATAGCCGCCAACCGCAAAAAGCGGTAATCAGCGAAATTATTGCTTTAGGAGAAAATTTCACCAATGGACAAAGATTTGAACCTACACGCCGAATTGGTTGGGAAATAACCGCAAGCGATTCAAATGAAATGGAAGACCTTAGTGAATTCAAAATTGAACTGGGAGGAGATTCAAATCTCGGCATCAAATATTTGCCTCACGAGGGGATTTGTAGTTCATTGGATGCTAGATTATTTGTTGAATCTTCTGATTGTATTGTAACTATTTCGGGTGATGAAATGACTGTTCAAATGTGGGCTACTGTTGATTGGACATTAACAAATGCTGGACTAATTACAGGCCAACTAGATGTGATTGTCCGAGATTATGATGGAGCAATACGTATTTCACATGAAGGCCAATGGTCACTTGAAAGAGCATTAGATGTACAATTCCAAAGTTTGATGGATGTAACTGGAAGGGTCAATGGAACTTTGGGAGAGTCACCAATATTGATGGCTGGCGATAGAATAGAGATTGAGGCTTCAGTAAAGCATCTGATTTCCGACACAGATTACAATGGGCAACTGGGAGTTATTTGGTCTGGTAAAATTCAGACTGAAAGATGGCAGGGTGGACTAACTGCTGAAGTTGTTGATGGGATACTACTATTATCAATTCCAACACCGATTGAAAGTGGACTAATAAATGATGCAAAAATCAGCATTTGGGATCCACTTGATGTCACCAAATTACTAGAAATTCCTTTGCCAAATATTGTCGTTGATGCAGATGCACCATTAATATTGCAATCACAATTAACAAGTGGAATTTCAAGATATCATCTTGACGAAGTAGAAATTGGAATAAATATTGATGAACCCCAATCTTGGAGTTCTAATTTATCATTATCGTGCCAAGTAAGGTCAACCGGTGAAACTTGGGAAGTAATCACTCTATCGCGTGGACCAAGTACTATATTCGATGGAAAGACAATGTTTGCATTCAATTTTGATTTCAGTAATTCGGGTGACCCTTCACAATTGTCTAATCAAGCACAACTTGCGTGCTGGGCCGAAGGTTTTGATGACTCCGGTTGGCCCCTAGATTCTGTTGAAGGAAATAGTCAATTATCACCTTGGTTAGTAAGTACATTGAACGATGTTGGGCCTGATTTGGAATTAGGAGATATCAGTGTATCTGGAGATGCTGTGGCGGGTTCCAAGTTATCAATTAAAGTTCAATTAATTAATGGTGGAGAGAAAATTCAGAGCCCTTTTAATCTGAGCATATTCGTTGTCCAAAATGATGAGAAAACGATGGTTGGCCGCCTATTACAGGAAAATTTAGGAGAAAATACTGCAATCATAATGAACTCTAGAATCACTGTTCCAAAAGGAAAATGGACCCTGTTAATTTCAGTTGATGATGAACAATTAATTTGGGAATTGGATGAAGAGAACAACGTATGGACAAAGGAATATTCTGGAGAGGAACAAGGATTTTCAACCATCACAATAGCACTAGCTGGCGGTGGTATTTCTACACTTATCGGTGCAGCAATATATCTTAGCAAAAGAAAAGAAAATTTAGATCAACTTGTCAATCAATCAAATAGTGATTCTACGAAAGGTGAGCCACCGGCGATTGATGCAAAGTCCAAGCCCAAAAAAGGGCCTCCGGGTAAGGCAAAACCATCTGGTGGGCCACCTGGCAAGCCAAAGCCGAAAAACGGCCCACCTGGAGTGAAATCTTCATCTGGACCATCTGGCGGCCCTCCAAATATTTCACAAACTGCGGCATTAGAACAACCTGAGGTAGATTTACAGGCTACCGCTGCTGCACATTTTGGCGCTCTTGATTCACTTATTACAGAAAACACTGAAAGCCCTGAAGAGGCAACTCAAACAACATTGAATCCAATATCAACCACTGTTGCTGATTGGTCTGAATTACCAGGAGGTGGCGAATATGATTATTCATCTGATGCTACATATTATTCTGGTGAAACTTGTGGAAAGTGGTTATTGAATGAGGATAAATCTTTCACTCGCATAGAATGAATACCGATTTCATCCCTCAACTTATTGAATGTCGGCCATTCATCAGTATTCCATGGGGGCCGAAGATATGGAGGATATCCGTAGAGTCCTCGCCATTTGTTTTCGCGATGGGAAGGCACTTGATTCAATAGATGTTGAGAGAATATTGTCGCTTGACATGGAATGGTTGTCGCCTAATGATGCTGAAATTGCAGTTCAATCATTAATCTCTGCAGGATGGTTAACAGGAGAAGAAAATGCTCTCACACCTAGTATTGACATAACAGGTATTACCGCCCCTCTCGGCTGGTTTCCAAGGCCCACTCGATTAGTTAATCCAATACCAGTTCAACTCGATGGTGTCACCAGTGTAGAAGAAATTGTCGAAAGTACTCCAATTGCTGATGCTGTTGTGAAACCAAAAACCACGGAAAGTGAGATTGATTCAGCAGACCCTAGAGTGAAATTAGCCAAGAGATTGACAAAATTCATCGCCAAAACCTCCAAAATTGAAATTGCTGAAGTTGAGCGTAGAGCCAACAGAAAACAGAAAGCTCTCGCGGTTGCTACCAATTGGATGTGCCTAGCATTAGTGGCAAAGGAACAGGGTATCGAAATGCAAGATATTGTTAATGCTCTTGCTGTGCGATAATAACTAGGATGTTCCTTCTAATTCTTTTGCACGCTCTACAATCTCAACTAGAACTGGCAATAAGATCAAAGCCAGAATAAGAGAAAAGAACACAGTAACTGCTGTTATCAGCCCGAAATCTTGTATTACAGGCATTGGAGAAAACAATAGTACTAAGAAACCAAATGCTGTAGTTAAGGCACTCAAAATCAATGCCACACCGGTTGTCGACAATGCTGCACGTAGTGCCTCCCAATGATTGTCTTTTCTTTTTAATTCAACTTCAAATCTCCTCCACATATGTATGGAATAATCAATCCCAATACCCAATGTTAGTGCTGTGACCATCACTGTCAATACATTCCATTTCAACCCGAGTGCAGCCATAGAACCAACAACCCACAAAGAAGACAATCCGACTGGGAACAGAACAATTATCGCTGGAAGAACTCTTCTAGTTAATATCAATAATACTGCACTTGAAACAACTAATGAGATTAAAGTTGATTCCAGTTGACTTTCACTTAATCCTTCCAAAACAGTTTGTAATATTACCAAATCTCCTGTGATGTAAATTTGTCCATGCTGACTTAGAGTGGCCCGAAGTGTTCCACTTTCATCATTAGAACCAAGCATTGTTTCAAAATTATCTACAACAATCTTTGATTGAGATGATGTAGCCGCTTCAACACGAACTTCAGTTCTAAGGTGAACAATATCCTCGCCTTGAAGATTAACAGTATTCTGCACTCTTTCAACCCATGTTTTTCCACTCAGTGCATCTGCAACCGTTTGGTTACTAGATAAATTTGAGAAAGCTGCACCCAAGTCGAGATTACCGTTATGGTCTTTCATGAAGACGTCGCCCGCAAATACTTCCATATTGTATGCATCACCAAAAGAAGAATCTCTCAAAATTGCATCTCTTAATACAACATATGGACCATCGTATGATGGCGAAGACGTTCTCCCGTCAGTACCAACTACATCGTGATTAGATTCCAAATCTGCATGTAATCCTCGTAATTGATCCAGTAATATCTCATCATCCGGAATTACATTCTCACCTTCTAATGGCTCCATTAAGATATAGACCATCTTCCATCCAGCACTATCATAAGATGTTGACAAATCATCTCTAACAGACATTATATCCATATCTGAATCAATAAAGTCGGCAAGATCAAAATCAGTTTCTAGAGTAGATGCTCCTGCAATAGATAAACCGGAAATGATGATGGCAACAAGAATTACTGGGACTTGTTGTTTCTGTTGAATTCTTACCAGTAAATCAGTGGAACGAGGTAATGTGATGGACTTTTTTGAGGAGTCCCTAAGAGGGGCATCGAAAATAATGTGCAACGAACCGACTACTAGAGTTGCAGATAAGAAGGCACAAACCACACCGATTGCTAATGCTAAGCCAAATGTCGCCAATGGAGGCAAAGGAGATATCATATTGGCAAGGAATGCTGCAACAGTAGTAATTACTGCTAACAATAGCGGTACACTAAGCCTTGTACAAGCCCGTGCCCATGCTTCTGCTGGCTCGGGATATTCTTCGCTAATTGAAACATATGCTCTCTGTAGATGTATTGCATAATCAATACCCAATCCTAAAACAAGAGGTGCAACTGCAACCTCAAGCGCACTAAATTGTGTACCAATTAAATTGAGTGACCCATATGTCCAAATCAATGCAGATGAGAGTCCAATAAGCGGGAATACAACTCCTCTCAAGGACCTGAAGGCAATTGATAATAGAATTATCACTACCAATAATGCCAGCATTATCAATGTCGCCAAATTATCAAATGTTCCTCGGTCAATATCATGAGAAATCAAATCAAGGCTTACAACACCATAGGTTAATTGTGAATTTTCAGATAAGTTAGCAAATTCATCTCTCATTTGGTCTTGGAACTTTTTCCTATACTGGTTTTGCATATCTGGATCTATCTCTAGAACCCACAGAGTTGACGAGGAAGTTGGCGTTC
Source organism: Methanobacteriota archaeon (assembly GCA_018650105.1). Classification (GTDB taxonomy): domain Archaea; phylum Thermoplasmatota; class Poseidoniia; order Poseidoniales; family Poseidoniaceae; genus MGIIa-L1. The sequence continues at coordinate 4,219 of JABIGP010000221.1, read as the reverse complement.
CATCTCCTGTTCCACTCTCTAAGTAAGAGCAAGTAGGAGAGATATCTAAATCCTTATTCAGTAATGCAGAAGATGCATAAGTTGCAGCACTTAACAATTGGTCATCAGCAGTAAGACGGCATTCTGCATCATCTTCCAAAATTAAATCTATCATTTGATTCCAGCTTTCGATGTCTTCCAACAATGTTCCATTTGCTTCTTCATCTAAACTAATTTGCACAATACTAGGAGCAGCGGTCCAAACAGGAATATTATCATCGACTAAAGTACTATTTTGTAGTATTTCTAAATGCTGAGACATTAACTGAAGATTCTCAAGTGAAAGGATATTGCCGCCATCGTCAGCAGTCACATGAACAAATAATGGCCGAGTTTCATTTGGAAAAAAAGCATGGATTCTTTGATGTGCTTGCTGATTTTCAGAATCTGGCGCGAATTCAGATAAATCTGTTTTAAAAGTCGGAGGCGAATACATCAAGTTTGCAGCCAATCCAACTGTTAGCAATCCCGCTATTACCAAAAATGGAATTGCTCCACGACGTAGATAGTGTGACGTTCCCGCCACCTTTTCTTCCATGATGACAGTATCCATTGCATTGTCCAAAGCATTCGGGTTCAAAAGTGAGATGGTGACATTATCAAGAAATTATTGATTTTGGCACCAAAATGAAGGCTACCAAATAGGCAATTTGTTTACTGAAACAATATCAAACAAATAAGTGTCAATCCACAAGGTTCAAAGGAGAAGCATCGTAGGCCGGAGTGGTCATCATGCCTGTTAAGCTACTACTCCGCGAAAAAAATGAGCTGAAACTACGCGTTATTGGTGAGAGCCATACTGCTCTTCAAATGCTACGTGAGCGCATTAACAACCACGCTAAGGTTGAATATGCAAATTACTTCCCTGGACATCCAGAATTAGATGATCCAGAATTCTATATTCGTACTACTGGGAAGAATGATGCTGAAAAAATCCTCAAGGAGATAATCAGTTCAATCTCTAGTGAATATGATTCATTGAGCCTCTAATCGAGGTGATTTTTTGAGCAATAAAGACCCGCTGGCTCAAGCCATAGGTCTAGAAGGCTTCGCTACAAAAACCGCCGGTATTGGCGGTGTTCTAAAAGCAAGAGTAAGTGATTTTAGAGTTGATGAAATCTCCACTAGTGTAAAATTAGACAACAAGGGAAGGTTTACTGCTGCAATTATTACTTTGACAAATTGGGAAACAAATAGATTCTGTACAAATCTCTCCCGTGAATTGAAAATTCCTAGAAATCGAATATTTTTTGCGGGAACTAAAGATAAGAGAGCAGTAACAAGTCAATTGTTCGTAATTGATGCGCCTCAAAAAAAGGTTGCTGAACTTGAAATGCCGGATGTTTCTATCCAAGTTCTAGGTCGTACTCATCAGAAAATTGGATTGGGCAATCATAAAGGAAATCGTTTCACAATTGTAATCAGAGGCTGCGCTAATTCTGATGGCAGTCCAATGAGCGAGGAAGATGCTCTAGTTGAAATTGAAACGATTAAAAATGAAATGGCTGCCAAAATTGGACCGGATTTATTTCCAAATTGGATTGGCCCGCAGCGTTTTGGTTCAGGGCGCCCGGTAACTGCCGAAGTTGGAAAGCATGTGGTCAATGGGCGTTGGAAAGATGCTGTAATGACATATCTTTCTATGGCCGGTTATGACGAAAGCGAAGATGTCGCTAGTTTTAGAGAAAATATTCGAACCAATGGACCAAATGCTGAGGCTTTAGAAAATATTCCAAAATGGCTCGGATTCGAAAAAAGAATGCTAGAACATATTGTAAACAATCCAGATGATTGGGTTGGTTCCTTCAAAAAACTTCCAACCAATCTACAATTGATGACCGTTCACGCCATTCAGTCAGTTGTTTTCAATAAGTCATTACATAGAAGAATTGAGGCTGATTTACCTATTTCGATACCTGTCGCTGGAGATTTAGTCGGAAGAATAGATGAAAAGGGTCAACTAAATGCGCATAGTTGTGTACTAATTGAAGAAAGAACATTGCCAAGAATTACTCGAAATTGCCAATTGGGAAGATTAACTCCGACCGGCCCACTACCGGGTAGCATTGTCAAAACATGTCAAGGAAAATCAGGCGAAATTGAAGTGGCTGCGATTGAAGAAATGGATCTTCAAGACATCTCATGGGATGTCGATGCAATATCAAGACTGTCTTCAAAGGGAACTCGTCGCGCACTGGTGACTGGATTTAGTGAATTTAGTGTGGATACAGTACCAATAGCAGATGATGACACCATGGGTAAGAAATGGATTGCAGGACCTAATGAAAACAGTCGTTGGCACCCAGAAGGTGCCTGTATCAGATTCCGCTTCACTCTATCATCTGGAAGTTATGCTACAACTCTCCTAAGAGAATTCATGCAATGCCCTCTATCTCAAATTTGAGAAAGTTATTGCAAATATGCAAATAGTATTGGCACTAATTAATATTGAAATTATCTGCAACTTGAAAATGCTGCCAATCAGTAAAATGATTGGAAGAAATTAATCAAATTAGTCCCATTGAAAGAACTTCTATTTCTCCGACACCATGAATTTCAGACATTTGTCCTTCAAAGGCATCTGCAAGACCTTCTCCGTCATTCATTGTGACGTGAACTTGCACGAATTTTAGACCAAAAGCAAGAGGCTTTACCTCAACGCTTTGGACATCGTATATTTCAGTAGCCATGCCACTGATTTGTGTTGCGATTGCATCTGCATCAACATCCTCGACCTCAGAGTCAGGATTGATTTTGTATGTCATTACTACCATTCCCATTCAAAACACCTCAAGGACCTTGATATCCGCAAGCAGGGCAGTTGTATAGTACCCCTTGATTTCTACATCTAGGACTGCGACCAATTGGAGCGGTACAGCCTGGGCAAGGGAATGAAGTTGATCCGGTTTCTACCAATGGCACACCAGAAGCGGTACAGTTCTTAGCTCTCTCAGTCATAATAACTCCTCAGGAACAAAGTCGCCCACGCCCTCCCCTTCTTTATGGTTGCGCGACAAAACGGCTCATTTTCACTGTCAAAAACAGATTCTTGCTTAGCGGTCAAGGACTGTTAGTCTGCCATTCTTGCCCGTACTAACAACTAGTTCACCTTCTCTTTCGCGGCACCAGCCATATTCTATGCGAATAATATCTCCACTTTGCACATTTTTTACTTGCTCATCCCACAGAACAATACCCACAATACCGCTTTCATCCCGGCCACATGCCGCGGCTACTGGACCTGTATAGCGATTTGTTGAAACCATTCTTCGCGGATAGACTCTAAGAACTACTAATTCTATTCTGCCAACTGCTCTATTCGCTCTCAAATCTGCAACCATTTGTCGTGCTGACATTTGGTGCATTTTCTCCTTTTGGTGTATCCTATTGATCTCAGCCATGAAAACAAAGCAATTTGCTTAACCATTATGAAGCCAATGCATTACAACAAATAATTGTAATAATCTTCAGTTGGTTTTCTTTTTACGAACTGAAAAGGAAGATTTGATGATTTCAGGACCATCTTCAATATCATCTCCACCGAGTTTTTTGTTCAATTCAAATTCATAAATATCCCTGATAGTAACATCTGCTGTTGCTCCTGGCTGATGTCTGCGACAAATTAGATACACTTCAGAAGAAGAATTCCTGCTTGCGTGAGGAGAAAATCGCCTAACGTCTTCAAAATGAGGCTTTACTGCATTAATCAATTCCTCAACCCCTACTCCTTGGAATAATTTTGTGACAAAATGTCCACCTTTGCACAAAAATGGAAGTGCAAAATCAAAAACTTCTGAAACTAAAGTCATCGCAATAGCCTGATCCATATCCCATTTTCCAGTGATGTGAGGTGAAATATCTGAAACGATATTGTTGAATGTTTTACCATCCAATTGTTCAAGGATGCGGTCTTGTGTATGCGGGTCAGTAATATCTCCAACCAATAGACTTGCACCCTCTACTGGTTGACATGCCTCAAGGTCCACTCCTATGACCACTCCTTCTTCTCCAACAAGTTCTACTGCAACTTGCGCCCAACCACCAGGAAAACAACCGACATCAAGAATTACATCCCCTGTGTCTATTAGTTTGAAACGGTCTTGAATTTGCTTGAGTTTGAAAGCGGAACGTGCTCTATAACCACTGGCTTTGGCTTGTCGCCTCCATGTGTCACGCTTGT
>JABIGP010000183.1 GCA_018650105.1 Methanobacteriota archaeon | reverse complement strand
GGGAAACCGCGTACACTGATGACAATCTGGGGAATATTTGCAATTATTCTCTCATACTCATTTGGATTCGGAGGAGTATTTGCCATCTTCCTCATTATCGCAAGCCTGTTATTGCTTCTACATGGAGATAGTTTGCGCAAAAAGAATACTCATATGGCTGAAATTGAAGCTGCTGAGGCTTTGCCGGGACAATTACTCTCTTTGATGATGGGACTTCTTGCTGGCCTATTCATCGTCATTGCACTCAAACCCCTCAATCAACAAGAATTAGCAGGAGTGGAAATGCTACCAGATTCTGTCACCAATCTATTGATTTTGGTTTATGTTTCATATGCTGGTTTAGTACTATATTTACAAAGGGCTGCAAAGGTTGAGAAGATGTTACCACCTGCATTAGCAGCAATTTTCCTAATCATGATGATGGGGCTTGCGGGGAAGGCTGAAGAGGTCGCAATTGTCGATGTTCTAACACTGGTTGCCTTCATGGGTTCTGGTGCGTATTTGGCATTCCAAGGTGAAGTTCGCTCCGGTCTGCGAGCACTTGCAAGAAAGGAAGATAGATTGGCTGAAATTCAACGGAAACAGCAACTATTGCAGGAGTTTTTGCAAACTTCAGAGCAAGTTAGTTCGGATTCTTCCGATGGCGGAAATTCCCCTGTCAAGTCCAATCTACGGTTGATTGATACTCAAATGCTGGAATTATTAGAAAAGCAACGTAAACGTTCAAAGCGTTCAGGTTCAATTGGAAAATATGATTTAGAAATCGGCGATATTCACCATCGACCAACTATTGTAATGACTTTCTTAGCGGTCACAATATTGGCATCAACATGGTTTTCATTTACCACTGCAGACGGGTTCCTAGCTTTAGGATTCAGTGTTGCTGTTTCAATTCTATTCATCACATTATCTCGTCTAAGAGCAAATCAAATCGGATTACGCCTTCCTGATTTAATGGGAATTGAATTGCCAGTTGCAATCTCGATGGGTGGTTTGGTATTGGTTCACATAGCAGGAAGGGTTTCCCAGTCTGTAGTAACTCTTGGAGACACCTATCACCTATTGCTATTATTTTCTGGTTTAGTGGTACTTGCGGGAGTCGGCTTGATGGGAAGAAACGACCTTGGGATTCGTATTCCAAACGCCTTAGAAGGTGTGATTTACCTCTTTGCATTTGACAGAATTTTAGCACTCTTAGTTGGGGGAGAGGTTCCAATCCCTCTACAAGTAGATCCTTTTGCCACCTCTCAATCAATATCTTGGACTGTCCCAATATTGATATTGGAAGTATTAATTTTGGCAGCGGTAATATTGTTTGATTGGGTTGAAGCCCAACGTATTTCACGACAACTTCCGGACCATAGGGGTGCTGCAGGGCGCGGTGCTTGGGTAATGATGACATCATTGCTCTCGTTTGGACCAGCGGGAATTCTCGCAATTGTTTTCACAATTCGCAGAGGAGTCAATTGGACCCAGCCTGCGGCTGCATTGGCCGCATGGTTAGTTGCCCCATTGATGGTTTTCGCCACCTTATTTTGGCTACCAGGTTTACTTTCAATGTCAAACCCAATCGAATTGTCAGAAATCGTAGTTTCATTTGGAATCATTTCGATTATCTTCTCAGCATGGACTGTAGTTAATCGTCAAGGACTTTGGTTAGCATCAGGACTTTGGGCCAGTCACTTGTTACTATTGCCAGCAGCAATTGCAATGAGCAATTTGCTATTCGTAATTATTGCAGCATTTTTACTCAGTGCCACCGCATGGATTAGTGGGATTCTAACACTGAGAAAGGGTTGGAGAATTGTCGGAGCAGCCGATTTGCTTCTAGGGATATTGTTTGGAGGAATCTTCTTCATTTCAGGAGCCGGCATAGGTGCTATCCTCATCGTTCTATTCGGTTCAGCAGCATTGCTTGGAATAATCACTTACCTAACTCAAACCTATGAAGGTTTTCTGTCAGATGATTGAATCATAAACACATCTGAAGTGAAAGCAAATTTGAAATCTCATTGAGTATATTTTCCATTGACGAATAATCTAAGCCAATTCCCAGTCTTAATGAAATACTAATTTTTGCCTGGGTCCCAGAATTACGGACTCCAAGTGAAAGAGGCCGGTCATCTAACAGTGCCTCAATTAGCATAAGATTCTCCTCTCCATCCAAACCATGGCGATTCCAATGTGTTATTTCGCCGATATTATTCAACTCACTAAATGCGATATTTGCTACATCATCGGATAATTGATTTCTGCCATCCCAACGAGTTCGGTCAACATTTGAAATTGATACTCGCTTCTTCCAACCACGAATCATTTCATTATTGCCAATACAAGATTTTGCTAAAAGATATGTTGTAAGTGTAGCCGCGCCATCCCCTACCAATGACCAATTATCTTCCAAATTAGGGTGGCGGCTTGGTAATACGACGTGGCCTGAATCCTCTACTCCGAATAGTTTAGGCATATCTTTGCCAACTAATCCCCTCTTACGCAATTCAACGCTAAGCCAACGGTCGCCCACTGCTGTTTCACATGTTATTATTTCCAATGCTGAATTTGGATTGCTCAATAAAGCCAAATCTGATTCAATACTCGCTGCCAAAAACCATTGGGAATTAGGCCTGTTAGACGCGGCGGCCTTTAGCAACAAATCTGCGATGGCATCGCCGTCTACTACTTTGTAGCCAGTTTTTGTTGCCTCGATTATTAAGCATCTATCTCCATCTCCATCCAAGGCCGCACCGACAATTGTTCCTGCTTGCGCAGGTTGAACATTTCTTAGCAACAAATGTGGCTCATTCATCGCTTCATCAAATGTCCAAGAATCTGTAGGAGATAATTCTCCTGCACCACAGCCATCATTCATCGCCTTTGCATCTTGGCTTACTTCTTTACAATGAATTCCTTGTTCGGTTAACCATTGGGCAAACCAAGTTGATGGAGCGCCTTTTGAACAATCTAGTACCAATGGGTTTGCAATATTTTCATGTGAAAGTGTACTGCCAAAATCCTTCCATGTTTCCATTCGTCTTGAAAGCCATTGAGAGTGTTGTTGTTGTGCCCAATTCTCCTGCTCACATAGATTGATGTCTGCGGAAGAAAAGTTAACTCGGTCAATGTCATCGATTTCTCTTTCTTCCTGAGCCAACGCTTCAGCGATTAGAGAAATTTCATCTTCTAACTGTGGACTTGTTTTGTATCCATGGCTGTCAAAAACTTTGACACCTGAATCTGAAACTGGGTTGTGAGATGCGGTGATCATACAACCAAGTCTTGCATTATTTTGTAGAATTGAATAATGTAAGAGTGGTGTTGAACAAATACCTATGTGGATTACTGAACACCCTGCAATACGTAGTCCGAGTGTTAAATTTGCCACCAGCTCTTCATTGCAAGGACGCTGGTCCCAACCGACTACTACGGTTGTACCTTCGCCTGACATCGTATCGCTAACCCTCGCCAATGATTCGCCAACAAGTCGCATTAATGTTGAGCAGATGACTCTGTCTTGATGTAAGGCCTCAATGGCTGATTTTTCAGAGGGATTTGGCTCAACAAACTTTCCCCGGATACCATCTGTTCCGAATAATCGCCTGACATGTGCCATAAAATCACCCAATATTTTCCATAGATTTAGGAATGCTTTGAAGTCTGATGAATTCCAGTAATTGTAGAATTTGGAGAAACCATGCTATTTGGCCCTAAGACCACGCCTGGATTTGTCACACTATTGCATCCTAATTGGCATCCTTCTCCCAGAATTGCGCCGAATTTACGTAATCCGGTGCCTAATCGCTCATCATTCCATCGCGTGAAAACTTCTCCGCCATCATTTCTTAGATTACTCAGTTTTACTCCTGCGCCCAGATTAACTGCACTACCCAATATTGAATCTCCGACATAATTGAAATGAGGTGCTTTCGCACCAGGTAGTAGAATTGAATGTTTTACTTCCGAACAATGTCCAACAACTGCATCGCGACAAATCCACGAGTTTTGTCGAATGTATGCGGCATGGCGAATTTGTGCATTTGCGCCAATATAACAAGGGCCAATGATATGGGCACTAGGGCCGATAATTGCCGTAGGGTCAATGAAAATCATTCCGTTAGAGTCATCAAATGTTGCTGAGCAGGTACTAATGTCTAGGCTTTCTTGTCCTTTGCAGTGATCGAGTAAAGCCAATAATTGCATTTTCAAACAATTAT
>JABIGP010000223.1 GCA_018650105.1 Methanobacteriota archaeon | reverse complement strand
CGATTAAAGAATTTTCAGCATTGAGGGTTCAAGTAGTTTCTATTGAGAATCAAATTGCAGACCGCAGAGAATATTTTAATGCTTCAGCAACATCATATAACAAAGTCATTCGCTTGTTCCCAACTTCAATAGTTGCTACAGCCAAGGGTAATAAAAGGAAAGATTTGTTCATTGTTGAAGGCATAGAACGCGAGAATGTAAAGATTCAGTTTTGAAGCAGTTCTTGATAATAACAGAACGATTTGATGCAAATAACTTGTAATATAATTACATAACATTCAAACACCATTGACATTAATTGAAAAATCGGAGGGATTTGATGTTCTTGATAATCGGCTCGGGAAACCTCGCAATCCGTCTGGCAACTTGGTGCCAAGGTAGTAGGGGTTGCATCGTTGTTGGATTGGCAGATAAATTACCTATTAGCCAACAAGATGCGCTTGAAAAAATCGAGATAATGGCACTACCACATTCTGTTTCATTGAAATCAATTCCACTTAGCGATAGGATGCCAACTGCAGTATTATTACTTGACCCGAGTGCTTTGAATGATTCAGATCCAATTGAGGCTTTGAATACAATGTGGCCCAAGGTTCCTATCTTGACCACATTGCCATTACAAGGTGATGGGATTGATTTGGTGAGTATTGATGATGTTTCATTTGCTGCAATACAAGATAGAATAAGAGCATGGGAGCGAAAAGATGGCGCTACAGTTGTTCAACATTATCTTGCAAGTGTTCCAAGAGGCTCTAAAGTGGCAATATTCTGCCATGATAACCCAGACCCAGATGCACTTGCTGCAGGTCTTGCAATTCACGAATTAGTCAACACTTTAGGGCTTGATGCGAAATTATACCATGGCGGATTGATTGAGCATCAGCAAAATAGAGCAATGGTACATCTTCTTGAAATCCCGGTCCGCCGTCTAATTTTGGATTGGGAAGTTGAAGATATATTGAGAGAAAGTGATGTGATAATTACTGTTGATTTCCATAGACCTGGGGCTAATAATATCCTTCCTGAAGATTGTGTTCCGCACATTATCATCGATCACCACAGCGTTGAAACAAGCGTTGCAGCGGATATTTCAATGGTACGTCCAGAGTTTTCGGCAACATCCTCAATGGTTGCCAGTTTGCTGATGAGCATTGATTTTGAAATGAATAAAAGAGTTGCAACTGCTTTAGCATTTGGAATTAGGACAGACACACTCGGATTTACAAGAGATTTCAATGCGGTTGATATTAGGGCTCTTTCATGGCTAAATGCATGGGTTGACTCCGACTTACTTCGTTCTATAGAAACGCCTCCTCGTTCACAACAAACTCTTGAGTCTTTTAGTGAAGGGCTCAATAACAGAATTCTTGTTGGAAAAACATTGATAGCGCCAATTAGTCAAATGCCTAATCGAGATGCATTGGCCCAAATCGCAGATTTCTTATTACCAACTGCAGATGTTGATAATGTCATTGTATTTGGGCCAAGAAGAGGGAGAATTATTCTTTCAGCAAGAACCAGTAATCCGAATATTCACATTGGTCGTCTATTGGCTGAAAAGTGGCCCGATGGCTTAGCAGGTGGTCACAAAGCACTTGCAGGTGGACAAATTCCGTTTGAAGTGCTATTAGATGAAGTATCTGGAGATGTAGTAAATGATAGTGAAGATGCTCTAAAAGCGATGGCGATTGAACTTGAGAAAGTATTCGATTGAATAGATGGGTGATTGAATGACTGCGTCGCTATTTATTGATGTTAATCCGAATCTTAGGATTCTTGGAACAGCCCACGTCGCCACCGCAAGTGTGGAGGCAGTACGCCATCATATTGCAGAATATCAACCAGAAATCGTTGCAGTAGAGTTGTGTAAATCAAGACACGATGCTTTGACCAGTGACCGTCGTCTTGACAAGGAAGGGTTACTCAAAGTGGTCAAGGAAGGAAAGGCACCTTTGGTTCTAATTCAATCACTATTGGCGGCGGAACAAAGAAAACTTGGTTTGGATGAAGGTCAACAGCCTGGTGCAGAATTAATTGCTGCAGTTGAAGAGGCTAAAGCAGCTGATTTAGAAGTTGCATTAGTGGATAGAGATATTCAAGTCACATTACGAAGGGCATGGAAGAATATGCGATTTATTGAAAAATATAGAATATTAACTTCACTCTTGTCACAAGATGATGAAGACGATGAAGATGTACCGGATGTCAATTCTCTTCTCAACGATAGTGATTTGTTATCATCATTGATGGAAGAATTGAGAGGCTTTTCACCAGGTGCAGGAACTGTACTAATCGATGAAAGAGATGAATATCTGGCAACAAAAATTTCGGCATTAAATCCTGACAAGAAAGTGCTTGCAGTAGTTGGTGCTGGACATTTATCAGGGATTGAGGATTTTCTTGTTAACGATAAATGTAATGCTGAGAGAATTGATGAATTGCAAAATGTTCCTAAAAAAACACTTGCAATGAAAATAATGCCTTGGGCAATACCAATGCTTGTAATGGGCTTGATGGCCTATTATTTGTCAACCGGAGACGAAGTTGATCTTGTTCAATTTTTCACTGTATGGACTGTTGCCAATGCCATTTTTGCTGCACTAGGTTGTATTCTGGCTAGGGGTCATCCATTTGCAATTATTACTGCAGCACTCGCCTCTCCGATTACCTCCTTGAATCCAGCATTAGCAGCGGGTTGGTTTGCAGGTTATATTCAACTAAAGATGGCAGAACCAAGTGCAGAGGATTTAGCAGAATTCTTAAAATTAGATAATCTTGGAATGTTTTGGTCAAATAAAGCAGGACGAGTCTTGATGGTAACAGCGCTAACCAATCTAGGTAGCATGGCTGGAGCATGGGTTGCAGCAGCAGGACTACTCGGCGGATTTGGGTTGTGAACTCATAAAATATTGAGGACATTGAGTAAATCAACATGTTCTTCAATATCATGAACTCGTAGAATATCTATTCCTTCTTCATTGGCAAATGCAGCAACTGCAAGAGTTCCGGATAATCTGTCATCGGTCTTTGTTTTTCCAGTAAGTTGGGAAATCATTGACTTCCTTGACACGCCCCATAGAATTGAATAATTATTGATTCCACGAAATAGTTCATGCTGTTGGAGCAATTCCACATTATGCTGTAGAGTTTTTCCAAAACCGATTCCGGGGTCTAAGCAAATCAACTGTGCAGGGTGGCCGGCCATGACCAATGCATTTGCTATTTCTTTCAAATTGTCTGAAACCTCTTGGCTACAATTCTGGTAAGTCGGATTTGATTGCATGTTGTTTGGTTCTCCTTGCATATGCATAATACAAACAGCACAACCACTTTCGAGAACTACATTTACCATTTCAGGGTCTCGTAGTCCAGAAACATCGTTGACCATGTCTGCTCCGGCAGCAATTGCTTGTCGTGCAACTTCCGGTCTTCTTGTGTCGATAGAAATCAATCCGTCTGGATTTGCTTGTCTTAGTCCTATTACCACAGGGATTACTCTATCCAATTCATCTTGTTGTGAAACAAAGTCTGCATTTGGTCTTGTTGATTCACCACCGACATCAAGCCATGTAGCCCCTTGACTCCACATCCTTAGACCACTCTCAATTGCTTTCTCATGGCTTGTTTGTCGTGATGCGGCATGGAATGAATCGGGTGTAATATTTAGGATTCCCATTAGAATACAAGATTCATCATCATCTCTATGTAAAGCCGCAGAAATCACATCTCGGCGATTCATTTTGACTCTATAGTCGCCCTCCATCGTCACTGCCAGTGCGGCAGGTTTGATAAGATGTGACAGTGAAGGCCTTCGCATGTCCGAAGAGGCCGAATCTCAATCTGTTGACATTGAGGCGTCAAACCCCCCCCCTCTTGAAGTAGATGACCCCAGTGAATCCAATCTGGAATTAGCCAATCGATTAACCATACGTTTTGATCCTGCTAACCGTGGTGAATTAAGAGATATGATCTCAACTAAAGGTCAATTAGGTGGCGGATTAGTTACTTTGATGATTGTATTTTGGTGGCTAGCCATTGACTCAATAACAGACAACTTAGAAGTTGGAGTCTCCAAGTTCTTTTCAATTAATTTTTCAGATGTTGCTCTTGTTGTAATCTGTTTAGCTTTATTATCTTCAATTCTCAAAGATTTAAGCAGGGAACTTGGACTACTAGCCCCTTCATTCATTTCTGGAGGCATGCTTATTTTCAGTGTCATATATGTTTTCGAGCCACTGATAAACGGTATGTGGCCAAATGATTTTGAGTTAAGTGAAGGAATGTTTAGAACTCTTAGATTGGCAATACTTTGGGTAGGTGTTACCGCAGGAGCAAAAATGCTTGTTGATTCAGCATTACTGATGTGGTTGAAAACATTTATCGATGCAGAAGGTATTGATATTGAATCAAAAAACTCTTCACAATCTGGTGAAGATTTAGAAGTTGCTGAATTATTGGCAGAATAATTGTGACGGCATCCTCTTGAAGGGCAATTTGTTGGCTTGCCACATGGCAGGTGAAAGGCTCGATATTTTACGCCTAGGTTACCGCAAAGGGCGTGACCCACGTATTACAACCCACCTCGCACTAGTTGGAAGAGCACTTGGTGCAGATCGTTTTCTTCTAGCAGGTGATGATGATGAAAAGATGTTTGATAATGTTGAATCGGTCAACGCACGGTTTGGCGGCAGTATGGAATGCAAACACATCAAGAGTCCAATGAGTTGGTTGCGTAGATTTGTTTCTGATGATGCAGGTGATGGTGAGCCAGGAGTTGCTATTCATCTAACAATGTATGGAGAGCCATTCAGGGATGTGATTCCACGAGTTAGAAGAGATAGACCCGTTGCAATTATTGTAGGCGGTGCTAAAGTGCCGAGCGATGTGTACAAATTATCACAATATAATGTTGCAGTTGGTAATCAACCGCACTCAGAAGTTGCTGCTTTGGCACTTTTCCTAGATGCATGGTATGGAGAGGCTGCAAGCGAAAGAAATTTTGAAGGTGCCCGCTTGATAATTGAACCATCGTCTGAAGGTAAGAAAGTCACTGATTTAGACCGTGAAGAAGAAGAGTGAGTATTTTCTTACTCGCTACATTAAACCACATTTGTATTGATGGTTATTGATTTGAACAATAGATGTTTTCTATTGTTTTCCATACCTAATGATTATGAGTCGCCGTTAACGACCAAAGTTGATGTCGGGAGACGGTTCACAGAGAGGTAGTTTCTCACCCGGCTCAAGTTGTCGTGGAGTTGACAATGCTCCTGCATTTTTTGATGCCGCTGACGGACTGGTTTTTGGAGACGAATTACCGCCTGCTGCAAACGGTGAAGGTGTGCTATTAACCGCCGATGGCGGCCGTTATGAAGGGACTCTTTTCGGTGCAGAAAATTATGGTGAAGGTGAACTAGTTTTTACTACCGGAATGATGGGCTATCAGGAATCATTGACCGACCCATCATTCGCCGGTCAAGTATTGACTTTCACTTATCCATTGATCGGTAATTATGGAATTCATCAAGGGAAATCAGAATCTTCTGGAGTATGGCCCCGTGGAGTCGTAGTAAGACATGCAATGACACAGCCAGACCATAGAGATTCCATTGCGACAATCGGTGAATTGATGAGGTTGCATGGAGTTCCTGGAATAGAAGGAATTGATACTAGGTCTATTACTCGCAGAGTTAGAGAACTCGGAACAGTGTTGTGTGTGTTCGGTCCGAAAGGTTCTGAACAACAATTGAAAGAAAGATTAAGCCAGTTGACATCTCCTGATTTAGAAGACCTTGTTAATGAAGTTTCAATCGACACCCCAGTAATTCTTAATGAAGGTGCTATCGATGAATTGAATCGACCATTGCCTCGTCTTGGTGCTTTAGATTGTGGGATAAAATACAATATTTTGCGAAATCTTTGCCATCATTTCGAAGTGGTTTGGTGTCCACCCGAAACAGATTATACTACATTGAAAGAGCAATATCAAGTCGATGCATTGTTTTGTTCAAACGGACCTGGTGACCCTGCGCACAAAGGAAAAGCAAACAATGCTAAGAATACACTTGCTGCAGCGGTGTCTGATAAAATGCCAGTAATGGGTATTTGTTTAGGTCATCAATTGATGGGACTTGCCTCAGGCTTGCAAACATACAAGATGAGATATGGGCACCGAGGAGCAAATCAGCCAGTAGTTGACTTAGTGAACGGAACAGTCGCTATCACAAGTCAAAATCATGGCTTCGCCGTAGCAGACCCTGAGGCTGGAATGCTAGCAGCTCATCCAAGCGGTGCCTGTTCAGATTTGGTGGAAAACCAGCATGGAGCCGAAGTCAAAGTTCGTTATGTCAATGCCAATGACCGAACAGTAGAGGGATTAGATATCGTCGGACATCCGTCATTTACAGTCCAGTTCCATCCTGAAGCATGCCCAGGGCCAAATGATGCGGCCCCATTATTTCAAAGATTTAGAGAGATTGTAGATTCACATTTAGGAGGTGAATAAAATGCCGAGACGTGATGATTTAGAAACAATTCTTGTGTTGGGTAGTGGACCAATAAAGATTGGACAGGCCGCAGAGTTTGATTTCTCTGGAAGCCAAGCGGTAAGGGCGTTAAGAGAAGATGGCTACAAAGTTATCTTGGTCAATTCTAACCCAGCAACCATTCAAAACGATCCCGAAATGGCTGACGTCGTCTATATCGAACCGTTATTACCAGAGACGATAAAGAGGATAATGGAAATTGAGAAACCTTGTGCATTGTTGGCAGGAATGGGTGGTCAAACCGCATTAAATATCGCTAGTGAATTGGCACATAATGGAACATTAGAAGAACTAGGAATTGAGTTGATTGGCTCCGATTTAGATGCCATTGATAAGGCTGAAGATAGAGAATTATTCAACGAAGTATGCGATTCTATAGGTTTGCCAATCAGTGAAGCGGTCGCTTGTAATTCTATGGATGAAGTGATTGCAGCAGCAAATCAACTAGCATCTTGGCCGGTATTGATTAGACCTGCATTTACTCTTGGTGGACTTGGCGGTGGAACTGCGTGGGACATGGGCCAATTAGTGGAAATTGCTACATTAGGTCTAAGGAACTCAAGAATCAATCAGGTATTGATTGAGGAATCAATTCTTGGATGGCAAGAATTGGAATACGAAGTAATGAGAGATGAGGCTGACAATGCAATCATCGTCTGTACTATGGAAAATATTGACCCGATGGGAGTTCATACTGGTGAATCAACAGTTGTGGCGCCACTTCAATCATTCAGCGATGCAGACCACCAAATACTGCGTGACCAAGCACTTGCCCTTATTCGGGCATTGAATATTAAGGGCGGTTGTAATGTACAATTTGCTTTCAATCAATCCACAGGCGAGATTAGAGTGATTGAAGTAAATCCTCGTGTGTCACGTTCATCCGCATTAGCCAGTAAGGCAACAGGTTATCCAATTGCGAGAATGGGTGCGAAAATTGCTGTTGGTTATACCCTTGATGAATTACCAAATCCAATCACTGGACAAGGAACTACTGCAGCCTTTGAACCAACTCTTGACTACTGTGTTGTCAAAATACCTCGCTGGCCATTTGACAAATTCCGAACTGCAGATAGAACACTCGGTACCAGCATGAAATCAACTGGAGAAGTTATGGCAATTGGTCGTAATTTTGAGGAAGCTTTCCTCAAGGCCTGGGCAAGTCTTGAACAGGGATATGCTTACCCTAGACCTCTAACAAAGGCTGATGAATCAGAAGGAGAAGGTATGGCGGCAAGGGCTTTAGAAAAACTCCCAGATAGTACACTGGTTGAATGGTGTAGGGTGGCAACAGATCGCAGAATGGGGGCATTACTTGAAGCATTTAGGAGAGGCTGGAGTGTTGAAAAAGTACATGAGATTACCCGCATCACACGCTGGTTCCTATATCGTTTCGAGCATATTGCCCAAATTGAAGCAGAAATATCTGCAACGGAATCTTCTCCAAGTCAATTACAATTTGATGACATGAGATATTGGAAGAGCCATGGCTTTAGTGATGCACATATTGCAGATGCATTAGCAAAGTTCCCTGCAGCAGGGCCTAAATCGCTATCGAGTAGCCATAATGAGCATGCGGTAATGCTTCGTCGACATAGTTTGGGATTGCATCCAAAATACCGAATGGTTGATTCTTGCGCCGCAGAGTTCGCTGCACAGACTCCATATTATTATTCAACATATGAAATCAATGATGCGGCTGGAATAGATATCTTGCCAGATTTGGAAAACAGAACCAAACAACGCTTGGTTGCAATAGGTTCTGGGCCGATTAGGATTGGACAGGGTATTGAATTTGATTATGGCTGTGTCCATGCTGTAAAAGCAATACGTGAGGCTGGACATGATGCAATATTAATCAACAATAATCCTGAAACAGTTTCCACAGATTTTGATACATCGGACCGACTTTACTTTGATCCATTAACATTGGAATGCGTTTCTGAAATCCTATTGCGCGAGGATGCACATGGAATCTTGCTACAGTTCGGAGGACAGACTGCCATCAATTTAGCCGAACCATTGGACCAAAGAATCCCTCACTTGGAATCATTAGGGCTTCGGTTAGAGATTATGGGGACTTCATGTGATGCTATCGATGAGGCAAGTGATAGAGAACGGTTTGAGGAGTTTGCTAAGCGCAATGGAATACGCATGCCACGTGGACAAACCGGCACATCAGCAGATGATGTACGCGAGGCTATCAAGAACATAGGTTTCCCAGTGTTGATTAGACCATCATACGTTCTCGGTGGAAGAGGTATGGAGATACTATCAAATGACGAGCAAGTTGATGCTTACTTAGAAGAGGCTTACTTGGCTCCAGACAAACCTTTGCTAATCGATGAATATCTGGGTCATGCTACTGAACTCGATGTTGACGCTGCTGCTGATGGTGAACAGGTCTTGGTTGGTGCAATAATGGAGCATCTAGAAGAGGCAGGTATTCATTCAGGAGATTCAACCTGTTTTATCCCTACACAGAATATCTCTCCAGAGATGATGGAGAGAGTTGAAGAACAAACAAAAATAATTGGATTGAATCTGAAAATTAAGGGTTGTTATAATATCCAATTCGCAATACAAGGAGACAACCTATACTGTTTGGAAGTAAATCCACGCTCATCAAGAACAGTTCCATTCGTTGCAAAATCAAGTGGATTACCTTTGGCGAGAATAGCCGCAAGAATCACCATAGGAATACCACTTTCACAGCAGGAAATACCACGCCGCACCTCTGGAAAAGTTTGTGTGAAGGCTCCAGTTTTCCCATTCATTAAACTGAGAGGATTGGACCCAGCACCAGGTCCTGAAATGAAATCAACTGGGGAAGTATTTGGTTCTGATACCAGAGCAGATCTAGCATATCTCAAAGCCCGTTTGGCAACTGAAGTTCCAGTTGCTACCGAAGGGGGGGCATATCTTACTGTTAGAGAAGAGGACAAGGCCAACCTTATTCCTGTAGCACAATCTTTACTGGATTTAGACTTCACAATATTTGCAACTCCAGGGACTGCAGATGTATTACGTAAGGCTAACATTCCAGTCACTACCTCTTATCGAATTGCAGAAAGAATGCATCCGGATTCCTTAGATTTGATGAGAAAGGGTGAAGTCAATTTCATTGTTAATGTGCCAACGATTTCTGGGGGAGCAGTTCGAGATGGAAATATGATGCGTCGTTTGGCAGTTGAATTGAATATTCCATTCGTAACTACAATGCGTGGTGCTGTAATGGAAGTTGCAGCAATGAAGGCAAGGTTAGAGAATGAACTTGAGCCAATGCACTTAGAAGTCCATTATTAATGACTTCAGCAAGCATCGTATGCTTCAATGATATATTTTGTTAGAGGGCTTGTCCAGGCTAGTTCACTAATTCCTGCTTCTCCTTCCACATCATAGATTCTGACGACATCGCGAACACGTACATTGCCATCACTTGAACGAGCGAGAATCGTTGCAGCCTTGACCACCTTTCCAGTTCCATGAGGATCATATACAGTATCAAGTGCTTCTGCAAGGAACCAATCTGCCTTTTCTGCCGCCTTTCCTTCGTACGTTTTCTTAGGAGTCTTAGAACCAAACATTCCTCCACCAGTCTTTTTCTTTGTACCGCCTGTTGTTGGTTTCTTTCCAGTTGAAGATGTTGCTGATTTGCCTGCGCTTGCACCTCTTGATGCGGATTTTGATGAACTTGCAGCCCCTCTTCCATCAAACTCTTGCTGCATTTCGGAGCGGATTTCCTTTTCCAGTTCTCTACGGATTTCCTTTTCCAATTTAGAGCGCAATTTTTCTTCAACTGCTGCAGGATTATTCTTGCCAGCAAGTGCGATTGCATCATCTCTTTCATCGGTTAGTATCTGCAATGTTCCAATGTAATGAGATGCAACTTGGATTAGTGCAGTTTCCATAGAAGCCTCTAGTTGCATAGAAACAACATCATTTGATGACTCTCTCCACTTTCTCCACTGCAGCATAGTGTTGGCATGAATATCAGAACCACATTTTGGACAGAAACTGCGCTTTGGTGGTTTGAGGACAGGAATTGCTCGCATTGCTTCGGGGTCAATTCCTTCATGTTCGCCGCTAGCAACATCGTGGATATGAGTGGATGCTTCCATACCATTATCCATTGCTTCCCTGAACATCCCTTCCTTCAAATCTAGTTTTCCAGCTTGAATCAAATCCCAGCCACTGGTATTTTTGACGACAGCAGCAACAGCAGCATTGGCAGCAGGCGATTGACCCCATTGATGGTCAGATAATGACTTTGAAGAATCCATTTCACCTGCTTCTCCATCAGCGAATGCTGCAGCGAGGTCAACACTATCTCCTTCTGCGGGTGCTGCAATACCGAGTTGTATTGGGTTTGCACCTTCTTCTACTTTGGCTATCATATCGAATTTTTCTGCCATTGAAAGGTCATCACGTATACGAATAACATCTTTTAATTGATTCAAATCATGACCTGTTGAGGTAATTGGTCCTTGGCCAGTCATATCATGGCCACAGGATAAACAGAACCTTGCCGCTGCTTCAACGCCTGCTTCACAGGTTGGACAATAGACTCCTGCCATAAGTTGACAAGAACCTTCACCACATTTGAAGGGTTATGCTTATTTTTACTAAAAGTAAGTAATTTGGCGACAACTTAAGAAAAGCCGTAGTATTGTTCACTCCCGTAGGGAGTGTGGCAATATTCAATTCATTCTTCTCACACTAGTTGGCAGCACGAATCTAATAGATTCATTATCTGAACTTTATCCATTTCTGCTAGAATCGGTGCCAACCTTGGACCTTTTTCAAGCCCCATTAGTGCTGCATAAGCCGCACGGTAAGCACTTCTTGGACTGAATTCCAAATCCTTGGCTGCTTGAGGTATTGCGCTTCCAATTGATTCAGAATCCCATTGGCAATTGTGTAAGGCTGCAGTCAATCCTTTCAATACAGCCTTCTGTTCATCATCCAATGATGACAATGCTTGTTCATTTGGTGTTGATAAAATATTGATTCTCATCTCTTCTGGGAAGTGTTCACTACTTATCCAATAACGCATACGTTCAAGGCGATCTTGTAATTGCTTGGTAGGCTCATTTATTGCTCCTGATGAAACAAGGCTTTGCCATATGGCATCATCACTTGATTTGGTTTGTGCTAATAGAGCTAAGTGCCTAAAAGATACCGAAGTTGCTTTGGCAATCTCTCCAGGCTCAACCATTGAAAGACGAAGTGCTGCCTTTGCATCTTCAATCTGAACAAGTTTTCTTCGGCTAATATCCTCTTCACTCATTTCACTATCAAAATCTCTAGTGCAAAGTCTCTCAAATTCATCTGCCAAGGTAACAAGTCCCATGCCAGTATCAAAATCTATTGCCTTATTTGGTTTTGAATTAGCGATTAAAAGTCTCAAAATTTGAGGTGGTACTAAGCGTAGTGCTTCAATTGGCCCAATGGTATTTCCAGAAGATGAAGACATCGCTCCCTTTCCACGCAAACTAATCCATTCATAGGTAAGTGGCTGAGGTGGTTCATGCCCTAGCAATGTGGAAATTTCACGACCTGTGGCATATGAGCCGCCTGCTGCGCCATGGTCCTTTCCAAAGGCTTCACAAGTCACTCCAATCCAACTCCATTTTGCTGGCCAATCGATTCTCCAAGGCAATTTTCCCTGTCCCTTTGTAATATCTGAAGAACCTTCAACTCCATGAGAATCAATCCAGTAAACTAGTGGGTATTCATATCCAGTGACCTTTACTCCATCAAGGGAACCTTTCGAATCAAGTGGGCTCCAAGGAAACCAATCACTGGCTAATTCTCTGCTGGATACTCTTTCAATAATTTCTCTAATGTCATCTGCTGAGTCACATGCAAGTTTGGCCTGTTGGGCAAATTTACCATCTTGATATGAACGTAAGTTATCAACAATTCTTGGACGAACTCCAATTTCCGCTAATGCGTCCATAAAAGGTGTAAGGAAGTGGTCTGCATATGTCCAACCCTCCTCGTTAAATCTCTGCCAATCGGGATTATTGTCCCCTTCTTTCGGCGCAGGTATTGCGCCGAGTTGGTGGCCGATGAATTGTTCAAACTCTGGGCCTAAGAAACTGTAGACCTTACGCAATGGGTCAGCTGAATCAACAATGAAAATGAAATCAACATCAAGGCCAGCATCTTTCGCTGCTCTGGCCAACATATCGCCAGTAAGAATTTCTCTTAGGTGGCCGATGTGAAATTCTCCACTAGGAGTAATACCAGTTGAGATAACATGAGTATCACCTCTATGCGACAAAGATTTGGCCGCTACATCTGCCCAGTGCACTCTAATTCACCTCAAACAGCAACGGCTCTGATGATTCCACGAAGGGGTACTCCGTCAATTTCGTTACGAGTAGTCTTGTTAACCAATACAACCACTATTCCCACCTCGCCTCCACAATCTCGTATTGCCTTAATCGTGTGTGACATTGTAACGCCTGAAGAAAGAACATCGTCAATAATGGCTACTTTTTTACCAGAAACCTGTCCGTATTTGTTTGAAAGTGATCCATTCCCATTACCACTGTCAGTGGTTCTATAGACAGTCATTTCAGAATCTATCATCCGAGAGACTTCATGTGCGAAGGCAATTCCATTGATTGATATTCCAACGACGGTATCAGTTTCTCCCACTCCCATTTCTTCATCAACAACATCTCCCATTATCGCTCCAATAGCCGCAATGCGTCCTGGTTTAACACCGATTGTTCTCCATCCAATTCGAATATCATTTGGTCGGTTTTCTTTCTCACCAGCAAGAAGCCAAGCGATTGTATCTTGTGATAATGATAACTCATCTGCAATCTGTTGTGAGTTTAATCCTTCAACTCGCAAATTGCTCGCAAGGGTTCGCAATTCTTCAATACTCAATACCATCAAAGCAAAGGGGGTTGCCTCCCCCAAATCAAACCTTTGTCTAAAATACCTGCATAAAGCGACCTATTAGCCTACAAAGGCTTCAAGAAAGGTCGCCACAGGGAAGGGTCATGGGCGACTTCGAATATGAGGCTCTTCTCGACCGAGCTAGAGAAAATATACCAGAGGAGATATCTTCAGGTTCTCGTTGGAAATTACCAGCGCCTCAAATATTGATAGAAGGTTCAAACACAATTCTGCGTAATTTCAATGAATTGATTTCAATGATGGATCGTGATGAAAATCATGTATACCAATTTATTCTTAACGAATTAGGAACTTCGGGTTCAAGAGATGGACCACGTGCTAGATTCAAGGGAAGAATCCCACCAAAGAGAATCAAGCGAACTATTTCTAATTATGTTAATACATACATCAAGTGTAGTCAATGTTCTGCCCCTGATACACACTTTATCAAAGAGGATAGAACTACTCTTCTAAAGTGCCAAGCATGTGGTGCTACTAGACCGGTCAAACTTTGATTAGTTTAACTTCAGCAATTGCTTTTCAGCAATCTTTCCTGTTTTTAGGTGCTCGAGAATAGGCAAAATGTCATTTTCATCATTAATTGTGTACCAAACACCTTCGGGATAGACAACACAAGTAGTTCCTTGAGCGCAATAATCAAGGCAGCCTGATTTTTGAACGCGAACATCTGCCAGTCCTGCTTTAATCGCAGCAGATTTTAGAGTTTTCATATAATTTAGACTGCCTCTGTCAAAACAATTTGACTTGGCTGCCCCCTCTGGTCTTTGATGTCCACAAACAAATACATGACGCGAATAACCAATATCGCCCTCAGGCATTGAAAATCATCCCCAAAGATGAGCGTCATCATTGCCGCTTTTTTGCTTCTCCACCTTTTCGTGTAGACTACTTCGGCGTTTCATATCGTCTCTTTCAAATGCTAGTAATTCAGAATCATCGATATATGCTGGACGAGTATGAGCTATCAAAATGACTTGAACGATAACATCTCGTGAGATGTAATGGTTTTTGCCATCTTCTGCGAGTAATTCAATGCTTGATTTTCCGCTTGATAACAATCTTCCTCTAATCCATCCATCAGCGCCATCGGCAAGCGCTCTAGCATCCATCAAAATTTCTACAAGGTCATCGCGACGAAGGCCATGACGTCTTTCTAATAGGTCACCGTTGTGTATTCCTACATTGGATTCAAGGTCTGGAGAGCCCATTCCTTCCCACAATGTTTTCGCCCAATCGGGTAAGTCAATGCTGTTCTTCTTCTTCGCCATGTTGTAGTTGATTAGGCGACGCTACTTGAACGCTCGCACTTGCAACGATGATAACATATTGCCAAAAAGTGGATTTATGGCTATTCATTGACCGTAAAATCTTCACTATTTGTTGCATAATTGGGGGAGTGCCTTCATCAAGGGTGGGCTACCGGCATGAACTGGAGGAATAGGCTTGAAGGTCTCATGGCGAACTTTACCAACAGTTCTTTTGGAGGACGAAGTTCTTGACAAAGCCTTCTCCCGTGCTCGTAAAGCAGCAGATCGTGTTGATGATTCTGATAGAGTTTTTAGAGTAAGAAAGCAAATGAATCGAATGGTTCAAACTGCGGCAGATGTAATCTTCAATCAATTTACAGATTTAGTTAATTCTTGGCCTAGCCTTGACCAATCACCACAATTTGATGTAGCGATGATAGATGCCTGTGTAGGATGTGATGATTATCGCCATAACCTCTCAATGTTACAATGGGGTGCAAAAAGAGTAAATTCCATCGCAGCACAGAACTCCAAGAAAATTGTCCGTACTGGGAGAACTGAATTGATGCACGATGCAAGAAAGGAAGCATATGGAAGAATCAGTTCAATCCTACGCCAAG
This sequence comes from Methanobacteriota archaeon, assembly GCA_018650105.1. Classification (GTDB taxonomy): domain Archaea; phylum Thermoplasmatota; class Poseidoniia; order Poseidoniales; family Poseidoniaceae; genus MGIIa-L1. The sequence continues at coordinate 5,504 of JABIGP010000223.1, read as the reverse complement.
TAGGTCCTTCTTTACTTTGGCTTAGTGAGGCGAGAGAGACTCTGAAAAAGTTGCCTACAATCTCAACAGATTTACCTTGTATTGTTGTCTGTGGAGCCCCGAATGTCGGAAAATCAGCCTTTATTTCAGCACTGAGTTCGGGTAATATGGAAGTCAATCATTATCCTTTTACCACCAAACAAATCCACGTTGGACATTTCTTTCACCGCAGACTTCAGCATCAACTAGTCGATACTCCAGGTCTTCTTGATAGGCCAATGATTAAGAGAAATGCAATAGAAATGCAAGCGATAGCAGCATTGGAAAATACAGGGTCATTAGTTCTATTTTTGATGGACGAAAGTGAACATTGTGGAACTCCGCTTGAAGAACAGACGAACCTTCTTGAAGAAATAAAGGGGCTATTACCTGAAACCGAATTACTTGTTGTAACTTCCAAAGCGGATTTATTAGAACCACAACCGGAAATGTGGGACGAAGTAATTGCTGCAGAGAAACAATGGCATGATGAAGGAAGTGAAGGAGACCCACATTTACCTCTTCTTTATGACCACCATGGGCGACCAACAATGTCTGCAACAGAATTTGTTGGTATGGATGCAATGCGTTTAGAAATCGTCAACCGAGTCAAGTCAGTTCGTGATATTGACCCATTGAGTCTGCCTGAAGGATGGTATCGTAGAGATCACGATATTGAAGAGCCAATTTACAAGAAGACAAGAGATTGGAATCGTCGTGAATGAATCACATTTGTTCAAGTGGGATAATTCCAATACCCTGCATACCTGTTCTCAATAAGTTTCTTGCAGTTTCTGAAACCTGTAGGTAGAATGGGTTTGGAACTCCTTCAACCAAAATATGACAATCTCGATAAAATCCATTGTATGCATTTGCCAAATCAAGTAATTGCGTTGCGAATAGATGTGGTTTTCTTAGATTTACTGCTTTTCCAAGAACATCGTTATGTCTTGCAATTGTTCTAAGAAGTTCAACCAGTCCATTTGGCATTTCTTGATTTGAGTAATCAATCTCTTCTGCTAATATTGAATCAATATCTGCGCCCGCTTCAATACAGCGTTTCATCACCGAATGCGCTCTTGTGTGGCTATACATGATGAAAGGAGCAGAGCCTGCTTCAAAGGCCAATGCTTCTTCCCAGCGGAATGTGAATCCTTTGTCTGGGCTGACTTTAACAATGTTGAAGCGAACCGCTGAAACACCAACTGCTTCAGCGATTTCCAGTACTTGTTGTTCTTGATAATCAGGGCGTAATTCTCTAACTACCGATGCGGCTTGGGCTTGAGCTTCCTCAAGCAAATCATCCATGAAAACGACGTTTCCTTTACGGGTAGACATTTTACCTTCAGGTAATTTAATAAAACTATAGAACATTATCTCTGGGACCTTTTGACCTAATTCTTGCAAGGTCATTCCAACTTGCTTTCCCTGTAATTTGTGGTCTTCGCCCAGGACATTTATCAGTTCATCACTTTGCTGCCATTTCCACATGTGATATGCGATATCTCTTGTCGCATAGAGTGAGGAGCCATCTCCTCTTCTAAAGAAGAATTCAGTTTTCCCCTTTAGGCCGCGCTGTCCTAAATCTAGGTAACCTGCTCCGTTATCCGCTTCTCCATAGATTTCCATTTCACTCAACCGTTGCATCAGTTTAGCAACATCACCATTGATGACAAATTCTGACTCTTTGGTAAAGGTATCAAAATCAATTCCAAGACGGCTTAGAGTGGTTAACATACCATCCAAAACAGGCTGATATGCTGCTTCAAATTGTTGTAGGACTTCTTGATCACCATGTTCACTGGCGTGAACTAATCTTCCGATTTCTTCCTCAATAGCTTGAGCATCTTCTTCTCCACGAATCTTTTGCGCAGCCTGATACCATCGAACGGTTTCATGGTCTGCCTTACCTGACCAGCGAGGGTTTACTCCATCTCTTCCTACTAGTGTTTCCTCTACTTGCTGTTCACTTAGATTTGCAAGCGCCCATGCTAGTACGGCAACTTGCTTGCCCATGTCATCAACATAGTATTCGGCTCTGACTTCGTTTCCGAATAAACGATGAAGACGCACCAGTGAATCACCAAGAATTGCGTTTCTTGCTCTACCAACGTGGAATGGCCCATTTGGGTTTGCAGATGTATGCTCGATGAGAACTTTTCTTCCAGTGCTACTCAAAGAACCAAAAGGATCGCCGACGCGCACCTTTCCAGATAGAACCTGCTGTGCTAACCAGTTCATGTCGGCTTTGATATTGAGATAACCTCCGACTGCCAATACTTGGCCAATTGCTGGATGAGAAGAAATTTCATCGGCAATTGTTTGTGCCAATTCAATAGGATTTTTTGACAATTGTTTTGCTAATGGAAAACAAGGTAGAGACAGGTCTCCTTGAGAGGTATCACGGCTTGGTGCTAGCATATTGCGCCAATTGTCACCAGTGATTCCCGATTTGGCAAGTGCCTGCCCTATCAGTTCCTCTACCTCATCTCTTAGAAGTTTCACTTAATTCACCTCACATAATAGGATAACGCAATATTGCTGCAAGGCCGCCAAAGCCGAGCATTAGTTGAGAGCCTTCTTCTGTGTCCGTTGATATATAGACAATTTCACTGTTTGATTTTGCAGCCATTGTACTAAGTTCATCAATTAGAGAAATATTTTCAATTTCTTTGGCCTTTTCCCCTGAACCATCACATGAAGGACAATTAGGTATTGCTTCCATACGGCCAATTGTAATCTTCCACTCGTTATTACATGAGTTGCATTGCAATGTGACAACATTCTTTCTCAGTGATTCAGAAATGAGTAATTTTTGGACAGCACCTTGATCAAGTGCTTGAATGACCATCTTTTCACCATATGTTGCCTTTGGATGGTTTTTGATTAATTCAGAAAGGAATGCATCCATTATTTTCCTCTCAGCATCTAATTCTATTTCGCCCATCATCTGTCCAGCATTGCCAACCAGTTCACGTACTCCACTTTCGTTAGAATAGCCTACGTCAAAGGTTGTCTTGGCAATTTTTTTTGCGATTTCGTGGTGGAAGTAATCATTCTTGACCACGAAATCCTTAGTAGCACCAGGACCTCCAATAATTATCGCTTGAATATTTTCCAAATTTGGCAGCCAATAATCACATGCATGTTCAGTAGCGCGTTTGAAGAAATTATGTGCTGCTTCTTCGATTAGTCTTTCGAAACGTTGTGCAGATTGACCACCTTGTCGGTGCTTGCCCATAATGTTGGAAACTAAATGCTCTTGAACATGAATTCTTTTTCCAGTAGCAATTCCAAAGGCTGCTTCTGACCTATCAATTACGAATAATCCATATGATTTTTTATCGATGAGCATATCTTCTAGCTGAGTTAACTCAAATGTTGAATCGCATCTGTATCGGAATGACAATAGGGGCTGAGGTGGGTCTTCAACCAAGACATTTATCATACGATTTCGATTATTTCCTACTATGATTGAACCGACGAATAATGCGATTCCATTTTCTCCTGCATTTTTTATTTTTGAAAGTGAAGAAAGTGCGGAATCAATTGCCCCTTGAACATTCTTACGTGTCCCTTTTGATTTGATATTTGCAGCTTGTCCGTGTTCATTTTGCAGTAGTGAACGAGCATCGGAGACTTGTCGGTCTGGCGGGATGATAATACTGACTAGTTCAGTACCAAATCCCTTCATTTCACGAAGGTCTTCCAATGCCATCTTGAGACGCAGACGGCGTGCAGCAAGTTCAACATCATCTGACATAGTCTACGCCTCTGCTTATACGGCAGTGACGAGGGGTTTTCAACCCTCGCCCATTAAGGAATAAACTTTGAAGTTATTGAAATAGATTATTTGGTAAGATTTTGGCATAATTGTGATGATGCTTCAAGTTAATAATACTGATAATCGGCTATGTGTCAATAGTCACAAGGGATATGCTCAAAGAATAGGTCTGCGAGGCGAGACTGATGACAAGTCGTCACATCGTTGCATTAGGCGGGAGTCTACTACGTCCGGAGGAATCTGAGAAGCGTAGTGAATGGCTTGGCCAATTAAGGCAATTGGCAGTCCATTTGGAAGGTAATGAGCGAAAAATAGGAATTGTCATTGGAGGAGGACTTCCAGCAAGAGAGGCTATTGAGTTGGCGAAAAATTGTATTTCTTCAAGTGAGAAATTGGACCAAGTTGGGATTGCAGCAACCCGATTAAACGCGACAGTCATCCAACAAATTTTGCTTGATATTGGGTGCAATGTCGCGCCCGAAATTCCGCATACTACTTCTCAATCAGCAGAATTGTTAGAACAATACAACTTTGTTGTAATGGGCGGTACAACCCCTGGCCACACAACAGATGCAGTAGCGGTTGCATTAGCAAGAGATGCGGGTGCTAGAACCTGTATTATTGCAACCAATGTCAGTCATGTTTACGATAAAGACCCACGTCAATTTGATGATGCTCAATCGCTTACCAATTTGACAATTGACCAATTGGCAGAGATTACAGGTATCGGTGAGCCACTAGCACCAGGTACATCAGCGGTAATTGACCCAGTAGCAGTTGGTTGGGCAAAAGATGCCTGTATTGACCTAGCGGTATTGGATGGGCGTCAAATTTCAATATTGGAACAAGCATTAGATGGGCAGCCTTTTGATGGCACCCTAATCAATTCATGAGGTGAACATATGTCGGATTCAGCAAGTAAAACAAATAGATCAAGAAATAGCAATAAAGTCTTGCCACATAAGCATTGTAAGATTTGCCAAGAAGCAATTTCAGCAAAGTCAGAACCAAGGGTTTGCAAGAAAGAAGAGTGTATTGCCAAGAATGTAAAGAACGATAGAAGTCAGAAACAAGTCAGAATTTGGATGTTTATCTTCTTCGGAATATTCGCCTCTAGTTTCTTAATACGACCCTTATCTTTATTGCTGAATTGATTTGTTAAGAATTTTGGAATTCTCCAAGCAACCCTTCAGCAGTACCAGCGACTTGTTCAGTTTGTCCAGCAGCTGTTAGGCGGTCTCCTAATTTGTATAATTCTTGGAATGCTTCTTTTATTGAACCGGCTTGCTTTAGGAATTGTATTGCGGGCCATCCACAATCAATAATTCCTGGCGTAACTGTGCTTTCTTCAACCCATGCGGCACAAGATGGTCCATAGCATAAGGCACTATATTGATTTAAATCAACCCAGAAAGAATTCCGCTTGCATACTGGGCAAGGTTTGCATTCAATAGATGAAAGAACAGTCATTGCATCATCTCCTACGATATCAATTTCCCAAATAACAACACTTGCAGAGGCTAGTTCCATGATGTCGCTTTTCTTTAGAAATGAACGTAATACCTGCCAAGCAGTCTCTTCTGTACTGAAGCAACCCATTCCTATTGCCTTACCATTTGCCTCAACCGCAGTTGGAACAAATACACGGGCGGGAGTATCGGACATTACATCGCCCTTGTTGTGAAGTCCTTCAATGCTTATG
>JABIGP010000137.1 GCA_018650105.1 Methanobacteriota archaeon | reverse complement strand
TTTATCGAATTCATCAGCATGCTAAATCCTTCAAGTGCATAGTATTCCGCTTGAACAGGAACCATTACCCAGTTAGCAGCACACATTGCATTAATTGAAAGCAATCCTAAACTCGGAGGAGTATCAATAATAATATAATCAAAATTGTCAACGATTGGAAGTAATGCTTCTCTTAGTCGAGTCTCTCTACCAATTTTGTGGCTTAATTCTATTTCAGCACCGGACAAATGGATATCGCTTGGTAATAACCAAAGATTTCCAGATGAGATGTTCTCAGGTGCTTTCTTACCACCATTACGCATACTCCAAGCAGACTTCATCGCTATAGTCAATTCCTTAGGTGGAATTAGGTATTCTTCCATTAGCGGTAACTCGTCGCCTAAATCATTACTCAATAAATCATAAGTGGTTTTTTTGACTGATTTTTTCTCAACACCAAATGATGTCGCACAGTTCCCTTGGGGGTCCAAATCAATCAACAGTACTTTTGCAGGTGGTAAACCCATTTTCCGATTGCCCTTTGCAAGAGATGCAGCCAAATTGACTGCGGTAGTAGTCTTTGCACAACCGCCTTTTTGATTTGCTACTGCTACAACCATTTTGTACGGATTCATGTAATCACCCCTTACGACGATGTTGATGAGAGGACTCCTCCTCTTTCAATGCAAGCCTCAAGATTAGTATGTTCAAGCCGATTGAATAACAGGCACTGGAACTTCGGAAAGAATCTTTCTGACAATGTGCATGCCGGTGATTCCACGAATCTTTGCTTCAGGCTTCATGTTAATTCTGTGGCTAATAATTTGCAATGCAATTCCCTTGATATCATCTGGAATTACATAGTTGCGTCCAGCGATTGCTGCTGCTGCACGGCCTGACTTGAATAATGCTTGCGAAGCACGAGGTGATGCACCATTTGTTACTCGGTGATCTTCACGGGTTCTTTGAACAATTTCAACGATATAGGATAAGATTGCAGGGTCAACATGAACAGTTTCCAATGCCTTCTGCATTGCAACAACCTTCTTTGGAGATGTAATCTGTTCAACATCGTGTCCATCCTTACCGCGCATTTTTCTGCGAGCCAAAATAGCCTTTTCTTCAGCACGATCTGGATAGCCCATACTCATCTTCATCAAGAAACGGTCCATTTGTGCTTCAGGAAGGGGGTATGTTCCTTCTTGTTCGATTGGATTTTGAGTAGCGATAACAACGAATGGTGCAGGTAATTTGTGAGTAATACCCTCAATTGTAACTTGCTTTTCTTCCATCGCTTCAAGCAGAGCAGCTTGAGTCTTTGGAGGCGCTCTGTTAATCTCATCAGCAAGTAGAATATTGGTGAACAATGGTCCAGCACGTAATTTGAAATCTCCTGATTTTTGGTCATACATGTATGTTCCCATAATATCTGAAGGAAGTAAATCCGGAGTAAATTGTACACGCTTGAACTTACATCCAAGGGCTTGAGCAAAAGTGTTTGCAAGAAGAGTCTTTGCCAAACCAGGGAAATCTTCTAGCAGCATGTTTCCATTACTGAGAATACCTACAGTAACTCTTCGCAAATTTTCATTCTTTCCAATGATTACTTTGCTAACTTCATTCATTAAACTGTTAGAAATTGCTGACACTGTTGCAATCAAGTCTTGCGCTTGGCCTGCTGGTGCTGCAGCCTGTGTTGGTTGAAATCCTGCTTCCATGATAATTACCCCCTAAGGACATATTGCGTCCCTACCTTTCCGTATATGAATGTGCGCGGTGATTATGTCGTTTAATCTCATAACAATTTTACATCCTAAACACATTACTGAGTCATATTAGACGATATTATTCATCTGGTCGGAACAATGTTTAAGGGGGTTATTGAAATCACAAGGACATGAGTCAATTTTCAAAGATAGTATTATCGTCGATTATCACCCTTTTATTACTGCCTGCGGTGCAAGCAGAACAAACATTTCCTATTGAACCGGAAGGAGAATGGTATGTTTTAGATGCTGCAGATGTCTTTGATAACCAAACTGAACAGAGGTTTTCTTTGGAATTGGCTGAAATTAGAAATCGGACAAATACACTTGTTAGAGTAGTTACAATAGAATCAATGGCTGATTATGGCGTGGAAGAAGGTCGTGATTATTTCATGGGCGATAGTGGATATGCAAGACAAATGTTCCAACACTATGGCATGGAAGGAAATGAAGAAAAAGCAATATTGATCACCTTTTCAGAGCAGGATAGAAAATTCAAATTCGTAATGCCAGACCACAATGAAATTCAACAAAAAAGGTCAGGTGAAGTGTATTACGATTCTGTGCAGCCAGCCCTTTCTAATAATGAATGGGAATGGGGGACGGAGTTAGCAATTCTCTCTGCGGAAGACATTATTGAAGCAGAAGCAGTTGATGATTTGATTGTGTTGGCAATGTTTTTGATTCCATTCGTTCTATGTATCACTTTGTTCTATTTGGCTTACAATAAAGCCAACCGTTACAAAACAACTGGACTTGAAGCAGTGATTGCAGAACAAAGAATAATCCAAGAAATGACTAAGGCAAGAGGAATGAAGGTAATGGAGCATTTGGAGAAACAGGAATCTGGTACCTTCCAAATGGAATTCTTAGATCAATTAAACACAGTCACTGAAGGTTACCCACCTCCTGTAGCAGGCTCGAAAAGAGATTATGCAAAGGAGGCGATAGTCTACAAAATCAAGAAAGATTTTGATAAGGCCTCTATTGGAATAAACACTAGGGCGGATGAGTTAGGAATTGGATATGATTTACCCTTAGAATACGCTGAAGCAGAACAGGATTTAATCGAATTAAATAAATTTGAAGCATTTACAAAGGCTACATATCCCTGGCCGATTGCCTTCGGATTGATTGTTCCTGCTTTCATTGGATTCCTTGATTTCTTAGATAGGCCGATGGATGCGTTCTATTTTTATGATGGCATTATTTTCTCCGGTATCATATTCTTAGTGGTCACAGGAATAGCATTTGTAATCTTTAGGGATCTCAAACATCTTGGTCCATTTCCGCTGATGCGTATGTTAGTCAACAAAAGCCCTGAGGTTCACTTACTTGGGACTTCTGGATGGGGCGATATTAGTTCCAACAAACTATCTTCTGGAATTGTATTAACTGGGATGACTACAGCAATGATAGTTTCTCCTAGATGGGCTGTCACAGTTTCAGGTGTTGATGAATATGGAAATAGTGTGTATGACTACGATGAACACAGTTACAGTAGTGGAAGCGACTCTGGCTGTGGCAGTAGTTGCGGTAGTAGTTGTGGCGGTGGCTGTGGCGGCGGTGGCTGTGGCGGCGGTGGCGATTTCTGAATAGTGAAGGTGCGATAATGGAAGTTGAGATTCTTGAAGCACCGGTTGATGGAATAATACCCGTTGGCACGCATCGAAGATTACTGGATTACCATATCGGGCCTATGGATATTGAATTAACATTCAATCATAGGCTTGCTCATGAAAATGGCTGGAGTCACGGTTATGCTGATTATGTGGTTGAAGAATACAAACGATTCGCATATTTGTGCACCCATGGCAATCAAGTCTGTACTCCATCAAAAGATGTAGATCAAGCATGGCATTTACATCTAACCTACACCACTGATTATTGGGGTAGATTTTGTCCTAAATTACTTGGTAAAGATTTGCATCATGGTCCTACAATGGGTGGAATGGAAGATGAAATGAAGTATAGACAACATTACATTGAAACCTTGCAATTGTATGAATCTGTATTTGGTCGTAAGCCTCCAAGCAATATTTGGAAAGATGTTGATACGAGGTTTTCCCATGATAGTAACGCGCAATGGGTTGACTTGGCAAGCAATATCGTAACTTCAAAAAATAGCCTTTGGTT
>JABIGP010000150.1 GCA_018650105.1 Methanobacteriota archaeon | reverse complement strand
TTTGGCCGATTTGGTTGGCGATATTCTAACCTCTAATTCACCGGCCATTACCAGTTCTAATGCCAGTGATTCTGGTGTTGTTGAAAAATCGGTAAAGGCGCCAGCAAAGAAAAGAAAATTCAAGCCAAAGGGAATGTATCTCGGTAATCGCCGCGATAATGGTGAACCTGTTGATATTAGTTCCACTGTTTTGGCTCGCCACGCTGCCATGCTCGGTTCAACCGGTTCAGGAAAAACTGTGATGGCTAAGGCTTTGATCGAAGAAGCGGCATTAGCAAAAATCCCTGCACTTATCATAGACCCGCAAGGTGACTTAGCGCGTCTTGCGTTGGGAATAGAACCTGCAGACCTTGAAGCGCAAGGCGGCGATTGGTCAAGGGCAAAGAAATTGATGGATATGTGTGAAGTGCGGATTTGGACACCTTTGCGCAGCAAGGGTTTGCCATTGTGTATTGACCCATTCAGGGCGCCTCCACCAGGTCTTGACCCCGAAGAAGCAATTACTGCGTGGGATATGGTTGCAGCTGGTTTCACAAGCCTTGCCGGATATGATGTTGAGAAGGCTCAAGGAAAAGTCATCAAACCTTTCCTCTATGAAATTCTTGTTCAAGGTACAAGGTGTGGATTAGATGTTGGGGATTTCCAAGCACTAGCAAAGGTAGTGCGCGAGCCTCACCATGAATTTACAAGAAATCTCTATCCACATTGTTTTGTTGAAGTCGATGAAGATGAAGAGAAACTTGACGTTCCTGAATGGGAAGAGGTGATGGCCGCTCATCGTCTGACAAACTTTGAAGAAAGGTTGCCAAAAACTACTCGTAATGATTTGGCAAGAAGATTGTCGGCGTTTTCCAGTGGCGTAAATCAATTGTTATTTTCTAATGGCGTTCCAATTGATATCAATGCCTTTGTTGAACCGGCAATTCCGGGTAAAATTCCCCTCAATATCGTTTACCTCAACACCATTCAAGATGAGGCACAGAAGCAGTATTTCGTTCAAGAATTATCTCGTGAATTATATGATTGGATGCTAACTCAACAACCTGCTGAAGGTGAGTTGAAATTATTATTCTTCATGGATGAAGTTGCTCCATATCTGCCACCACATCCGAGAAATCCTCCGGCCAAGGATTTGATTAAATTGATTTTCAAACAGGCACGAAAATATGGTGTTGCTTGTGTTTTAGCGACGCAAAATGTATCGGACGTTGATTACAAAATTCTTGCTCAAGCAAATACCACTTTCATTGGCAGATTTACTCAACCACAAGATGTTGAAAAGGTGCGGCATTTGCTCAAAGAAAGTGGTGGTGACCAAAACCTAGTTGCCCAATTACCAACTCTTGGGCCAGGACAATTCCAAATGGTTGCGCCCGATGTTGACCCTCTTCCTGTACCAATACAATGTCGATGGCTATACACAGACCACGGTGCGCCACTGAGTGAAGATCAGGTTGATGAAATAACAACCGATGAAGTTCGAGCATGGGCGAGAAGTCGTTCTAGTGGGCAATCAAAAGGGCGCGGCGCTGGTGCTGCACACGCTGCAAGCCGCGGCTCTTCTTGGTCAAATAATGGCGATGATTGGGAAGTTGGCGCTGCCACAAGTATCGTTGAGAATGCTCGCATAAAGGCAGTTGGTGGAATGACTGCTGCTGCTCATGGAATTGTTGATGATTCTGCATTTGAAGTTAGATTGATGGGTGGGCTCGCTGTATTGAGAGATGGTCGGGACCCTCTCTATACGATGCAAGCAACCGTCAATGTCGCTTCTGTCGTCACATTGGCATGGACGATGGTGGCTTTGATGTTCTCTTGGAGAGATGGGGATTTGGATTGGTGGTGGCTATTGGTTTCTGCTGGTCTTTCTGGAATCACCGGTTTGGTCATTACATTGGAATTTTTACTTTCACATGATGCTGAATTATTACAGCGGCTGACGCGCTTTGCAAGAGCTTTCCAATTGATATTGGTCGCTTGGTTGTGGGGTTTGTTATCGTGGTCAACTTGGAGTTCTCTCGATTTGCTTGGAGTAGAGCCTTTGTTGGAAGTTGTAGTGGTATGGGTCACTCTCTTCACTGTAATTGAATTCCTCAATCGCTTCAGGCTTGGCAGAATTAGGTGGAATGGTGGCTCGGCCTTGGACAAATTAGTCGGCGTGAGTGCTGTATTAACCGAGGTTGAAATTACTGAAATGAGGGCCAATTCTTCTGACATAATGTCTGGTTTACGTTGGGTCTTGCATGGAGTTACCATGCTTTGGTTATGCGTTTTGTTGATTATTGGAGATAATAACTTCTCTAGTAATTATGACTCGGTTGCCATTCAAAGTCGTCCTACACTTTGGCTTGCCTCTCTTTACGCATTGATGTTTGGTAGCGAAACTTGGTTGCGGATTAGAGGGCGAATGCCAACTGAATTAGCACCAACCTCCCCCTAAGGGGGGAGAAGGGGTGTTTTTCCTAAACCGACATATAGATGATTGCGCGAGGGTTAGCCATGAAGGGGCGTTTTTCTGCACTGTGTATGGTCGCTGTGATGTTGTTGACAATGGTCGCTGCTCCGCTTGCCGCAAGCGGCGAGCCAATGCAAGAAACAACCAGAATTATTGAAGAAGTCAGCACCGTTAGTCCTCGAGAGTATCCTAATGGTTGGACTCACAGACCAGTTGTTGAAGTATTCACTTCGCTTTCCTGCTCCCCATGTATGTCAAATTCAGAGCCTCAGGTTCACGCAATGCAAGAAATGCTTGCCCAAGATGATTCACAACCATTCACCGTTGTAACATTCCACCAAACTAATTCTGCACCAAACGACGACCCTACTGCAAGTCAAGAAGCAAAAGATCGCTATGGTTACTATTCTCCAATCGGAACTCCTGATGGGGAAATCGATGGCGGATATATCCAAAGTCAAGATTTGTATTCGTCTATTGAAGAGGCTGGGGGGCGTGATGTCGCACCAACTACATTGAATGTGACTCAAACCTACAACGGTGAAGGATCATTTATCCTTACTGCAACACTCACCTACATCGGTGAAGGATTCAATCCTGACCCAACCGATCCCGCCGGGTGGATTCCAGATGCCCTTGACGGTGACGTACTTGATTACGAGATTCAATTATTCATGATTGAACATGATGTCTATGCTTATTCGTCCTATGTCGATTCACTGGTGGTTACCCCGATGGTCTACAGAGGCAATGCTGGCACTCCTGCGACCGGCTCACTTGGGGCTGGAGAAGAAACATCGGTAATGGCGGAGTGGGCGATACCTACTGAGATTACACATCCTGATGGACACAATACTCCTGGAGTTCATCCATTAGACCCAATGATCATCCCTGGTAATATCGAAGTTGTTGCTGTAGTCTATGACCAAAATGATGAGGCTAAATCCTCATCTCCAAATCCTAAGCAAGGATTGATTCGCGCAATCAATTCTGCAACCCCTCGTTCAACTGCATATGATGCAGAAAATGAAATGCCAACTGTTGCAATGGTAGAGGAAACAACATCAAATGGCAATGCAAACATAATGGCATTCTTTGATGATGAGGATGGAATTGGTACTGCTTCGGTTTTCTACAATTATGAAAGTGCTAACTATACTGGTGAATGGTTTAGCCAAAACCTCGAAATTCAAGGCTCTGAAATTTGTGATGAACAAGGCGTATGTTATGCATATGGCGATGCCACTGGAATCGGTTCTATTCCTGCCGTTGAAGGTAAAGCAATCTTCTATCAACTAGCTTTTGCTGATGGAAAACAAAATTACAACACTCACGAAGTCCAAGCATTTGCTGGTGGTTCAATCGTCGCCCCTGCCGCAGCAGGATTTAATTTCGTGTTGATTGGTGCTATCAGTTTAATCGTTCTAGCCTGTGGAGCATTCACAATTTGGGCACGTATGCCTTACACTGGGACATACTTCGATTGAAGTAGGTGGTGAGAGATTTGGTTGAAGATACAGGCGATGATGCATTTTATTCCAACTGGGATATGGTCAAAGGGCGGGCTTCAGAGAATCCGCAAATCGTCACTCTTGGAATTGTGATGTTATTGGTTATTAGCATACTCGGCTTTACGATGATGGGTGGAAGTTCAACTGCACCTGATTTTGAAGCACAATGGGTTGGAGGAGAAAATGATGGAGAGACTTTCAAATTGTCTGATTTGCAGGGAAAGGTAGTCGTCTTAGATTTGATGGCAACCACTTGTTCACCATGCAAAGATATCGCTGACGATATGCTAACGCCCTTACA
>JABIGP010000107.1 GCA_018650105.1 Methanobacteriota archaeon | reverse complement strand
GAACTTGAGAAGGTTTCTGCACAGCGTTCAATGTTAATTGGTGCAGCAGATATAGATTGGAGAGATATCCCTCAATCATGGTTGCAAGAGGCCAAAGAGGTTGCAGCGAAAAGTGGAGACCTGCCGCGATTATCAGATGTTGATTTGGACTTGCTAGCACTAACACTTGCTCTAAGTGCCACATTGTATACCGACGACTATCGCCTTCAAAATGCGGTGAAAAATTCAGGCGGTCTTGTTGAAAACGTTGGTCAGAGTGGTGCAAAAAAAGTATGGCGTTGGCATTTGCGCTGCGAGGGATGTCGCACAACTACAGATGTACCGGCAAATGTTGACCGTTCAAAAAAAGGCCCTGTTGCTGAATGTGATATTTGTGGCTCACCGATGCATATCAAGCGTAAGTCCTGATAATTAGTGATTTATTCTTCTGAGTCAAGTGTTTCTAATGCAGAAACTTTCTTTTCAAGATCTGCGCTTGTCATTCCAGCAGGGTTTATTCCTACTGCCTTTGCTCTATGAATCAATACTTGCTCAGGAGTGCGGCCACCTGCTTCTAAATCAGCAATAGTATCTCTTGCATTATTTGTTTGAGCCAAACCCTTCTGGAATTCACCCTTACTTTGACCAAGTGCCTTGGCCATCTTAGGAAGGCGTTCTGCCCCGAATAAGACGAAAAAAAGTCCCAATAGAATAATCAATTCAGTAGTGCCTGGAGTAAATGCCATTTCGCTTCCTCATTCTATGGTAGCGGCCCTTCTTTGTTGAAGTCTTCGCATCAATTTACTCTTTAGCCACCCGAAACAGGAGGGAGGAGGGCGATTTCATCTCCTGAGTTTGGAATGGTTTGCAATTTACAAACTTCACCGTTTAATGCAACGGTTAAGCCCATATTTATCCACTTAGAAATAGATAGTTGTTGTACATAGTATTGAATCGATTCACCTTCTACATAAGCAATCTGAAGATTGCGGGCAGAGAGTTCTTCAGCCAATGGACCAAAGGCGATAATCCGCAATACCTCTGGCCCCATATATCATGGCTCTAAGCGGTAGTTTATCAACGCGTTATGTTGTGCAATAAACATGCGAACTGTGATGGAAGCCAGAGCCTTGTGGAAGGTATACCAAACAGGGGACAATATTGTACAAGCAGTAAGAGGAGTTGACATCAAACTGCAACAAGGAGAGATGGTTGCAATAATGGGGCGTTCCGGTTGCGGAAAAACAACTCTTCTCAATGTATTATCTGGAATAGACGAGCCTAGTTCTGGTGAAGTATTAGTTAGTGACAAACAATTATTCGGAATTTCTGATGACGAAAGAACCGAAATGAGAGCGCAGAATTTTGGTTTCATTTTCCAAAGTTTCAATTTATTGCCCGTGTTATCTGCTGTAGAAAATGTAGAACTCCCGTTGCTGCTGATTGGAATGTCAAGTACAGAAGCAAGAGATGGAGCGCTCAAAGCATTAACTTCTGTTGGTTTGGAAGACCGCGCAAATCACAGACCTACAGAATTATCCGGAGGCCAGCAACAAAGAGTAGCAATCGCAAGAGCAATTGTTCATTCACCATCGGTAATTCTTTGCGATGAACCTACCGGTAACCTAGATAGTGCAACTTCTTCAGAGGTAATGCAATTATTACGTCAAATAAATATTGAGAATAATTCAATGCTATTATTGGTGACTCATGATGATAAAATTGCAAAACAATGTGATAGAATCCTAAAAATGGAAGATGGAATAATCATCTCCGATATTTCTGAGGAGGAATGACTCTGCTACTGCAAATGCTCATCATCAGTATTGTAATACTGGTGCCGAGCATGATTTCAGTCTATGGTTTAGGTCGGAGAAAACAAATTGGCTGGGCAAAAATATGCCTGTTGATATTCGGACCAATTGTAGATGCATTGATTGTGTTCTTGTTATTGAATTGGCTACAATTGTCGACCATCAATCAATGGGTTGGAACTTTGAGCATCGCTCTCTTGAGCCATGTCTTAATTCAACCGATGATAGTACCACAACGATTAGTTGTTTGGAGGCTTGCAAGTCAAAATGTATTACGCAGAAAAAGACAGGCCGCGTTACTTCTTGCAGGTTTGGTAATTGCAAGTGCAATAATCACCTCATCCCTGGTAGTCGGCGACTCCTTGGATGAAACAGTCAGATGGGAAGTTGAAGTTGCCTATGATGAGACTGATGTAATGATCTCTGGATTAAACCCATATACTGGTGCAAAGGTGGAATTTTCACAACAATTAGCAGAAGATATTTGGCAAGAAATAAGTGCCACAGAGTCTCTAAAGGACGATGTTAATGGCCGGCAATACGGCTATTCTACTTCAGTTAGTGTTAGTTCGCAAAATGGTAATGCAAATGCAAATGTTGCTTGGTTTGCACGAAATGCTTCAGTTGATTCACAGTTAATTTGGTCTGATATTGGAGATAATGGATTACGCTTTTCACATTTGTATGATAAAAACCTCAATGTTGACACAAATCAGACCTCGATTGTTAATATTGCAGTCGACACAGTCTTTGCAGAAGACTTAGATGTATCAGTTGGAGATATTGTTGAGGTTGATTGGTTTGTTAACGAAGATGATGGAAGGGTACGCAACGATGGTTCATTTAGAATCGTTGAAGTTGTAAAAAACATAGGTCAAGGTGCAAGAGGTGGCACTAGAACTGCCTCTATGTTCACTGATTTAGCAACATCACAGCAACTTCACAAACTTGATGATGAAATAAATAATGTGGCATTTTCATTAGATGATTCCCTTGTTTCTCGCAATCAAATAGACCCTGTGTTAGAACAAGTAGAGGAAATAATCAACAGACATATCGAGGCATCAGATGTGGGGATTGACCTATCCGTTGAAGAGACTTCAGGAGCCCTCACGATATCCTCTACAGCAGGTTTGGGTCGTGTAACTGGAGAGGATGTTTCCGCTCTACGCGAAAATCTCTCATTATTAGCGCCTAATAGTGTGATGATGGAAGTATTGCAAGTTCCTCTCATCGATGTTCAATATAATGATGAGCAATTGATTACTCTCAGTGATTCAGCAGTTACCAACCTCTTCAAAGGGGATAGAGGGTTATGGCATGTGAGCGATAGTGGAGTCGGTTTCCAAATCGGAGCATCTGGAGATTCTTGGATTTGGCGGGCACCGAATGATGGGTTATTGGGTGATTTCGCCTTATCTCCTGACGGGGTACAGGGATTGATTTCTCATGAATCTGAATTATTTTTAGCATCGGAAGAAGATTTAGATTTAGATTATATTGAATCATTTACAAGTTCCAAAAACATACTATCAATTTCAGCATCACATACAGACAACATTTCCGATGAATATCATTGGCTAGTGATTAGTGAAGGCAATGATTCTATTGCGATTCAATTATTCGATAGTGGATTGCAATCACTAGCACCAGCAACAGATATTATTTCAACATCGGGAAGAATCCTATCTAGCGACTTCGTTGCCGATGAACAGGGGTTACACATACTAGTTTCTGGATTATTAAGCGATGAATATTATAGGGCAGACAATATTTTCACCAACGGAACCTTTTCTGATACATTTACGCTACAGCAACAATCATCGTCATTTCCGACACAGAACGTTTCTCAGTTAGAAGGTGAGATTCATCCATCTTGTGATGAGGTAACATCTATTGATTTTGACAACGACCAGCATTGGTGTTCATTTGAAAATGGCTTACTTAGGTATGATGATAATCAGCAGATTGAATCAATTCGTCTGCCATTGCTTTCAGACTCTCCTGGTATTGGGGCAATGCCGCAGATGTTTTTGGCATTTGGCGGAGAAAATTCCACCCTTTCTGTGAATGATGGTAGTGTGCTACTGTCTACGCGGATGAATGGACTTGAATCACTTGACAATGATAGTCAGTTTTGGGTAAAAGGTGTGCTACCATATGCTTTTGGAAATAGTTCAGCAACCCGCTTATCGTATGGTGGAGAATACAGTTCAGTACAGGGTTTCGATACTTTAGAGCAATTAGATTCCATCGTGTTAGGTTTGATCTCTTTAGAAGATGCCGAGGAATTAGCGCTGGCTGATGATGATGAACGCTCAATTCTGCTGTTATCAGGTGGGGCATTAAGTCCCAACTCTACAACAAACCAGCAAGTTATCACGGCCATTCAGCAATGGTTTGATGAAAGGGCAACAATGGAGGATAACAACCTAATCTTGTCTCCTGTCAAATTACAATCTGCCGAAGCGGCAGCAGAATCAAGTGGTGTAATGGCTGCAATGTTCCTTGTTTTCGGATCATTTACCATAGCAGCAGGAATCCTACTCGTTCTAACGATAATAATGATGCTGTCAGAATCAAGACGAGAGGAGTTAGGAACAATTAGGGCATTAGGGCTAAGAAAGGCAGATGCTAGAGCATTAGCTGTACAAGAGGGCGTATTAGTGGCCAGTATTGCCGGATTGTTCGGCTCAATGTTGGGATTAATTTTGGCGTGGCTTATCAGTGTAGGGTTTTCAAACATATTCTCGTCGGTTGGAGCAGGCCTATTCCGTTTCAGTTGGAGTGTTGATTCTGTAATTTCCGGGTGGGCTTGGGGCTTCCTAATAGCGATTGCAACATTATGGGTGACTGCGCTGTGGTCTTCTAATCTAAATATCGTTCAGGCACTTCGGGGAACGGCGAAAATAGATAATGACGGAGTTCCATGGACTTTGTTACTAACTCAAATCCTCATGGCAGGAGGAATTGCAATTTGTAGCCTAGGACTCTTATTGTTCGGACTTGACAATGGAATGTCGTACATATTGTGGGTTGGAGCAGGTATTTGTCTTATCATTGTAGCAACTCCTATGTTTACTTGGCAATTGGCGCTCAAGTTCAAGAAAAAGTCAACATTTTTTTCAAACTTAGCAAGACAAAGAAGAAGAAATACTCTCGGAATGACAGGGTTATTGCTTCTTGCTTGGACTTTGTTAGCGGCGCCATTTGACCCAATCAGGTCAATGACTACGCCGAATGAATTTGCATTCATCACATTAGGTTTAGTCGAAGTATTTGCTGGAGTGTTAGTTCTAACCAGTTTAGCACCTCTTGTTGTTCAACGAATTGGTAAGGCGAAAATATTGACAAAACGTCTTGGTCCTGTTATTCCAGTTGCGCTTGCTCACCCTCTTTCCACACCAATGCGCACCGCAGTAGTAATGGCGATGTTCTCAATAACGGTATTTTCAGTAATTGTTCTGGGTGGGTATGCTGAACAATTTGAGAATTATTCAGGAGATTTTGTCTATGAAGCGGAAGGCGAATTTGAGATTTTATTGATGGCTCCCTCTTCAAGACCATTACAACTGGGAGAAGATCACTCGCAATGGAATCTGAACGCCACCGACCCATTGATGATCGATGCCACTGGTGGCGTATACCGCTCAACAGTATTTTTGAAGGACTCTGAAGGAGAATCCATGCCATATTTATTGCGTGGTTTCGATGAAGGATTCTCTCAACATGGGGGACTTCCACTTCACATTTGGGATGAAAGTTTGGGGCTAACTGAAAAAGAAGCATGGAATTCAATTGGAAATCGTAACGACATAGTCTTCGTTGATGCTTCCTTTGGACTAGAATCGGCAACTGAAGAAACTGCCATTGTCCCGTTGAGTTTTTCAATTGGAGATTCAATTTTACTAATTGAAAGTTCTAACCCTGCAAATACCAGAATTGTACAGGTTGGCGGATTCCTAGAACAGTCCTCTTATCTGTTTTCTGCAGGTATTTGGATGAACGATGAAATTGTCGAACAACAATTTTCTGGAAAATTGGAACGACTATATGTGAGTGTTCCAGATGATGCACATCCGAGTGAAGATTTCGATACTTCAAAACTAAAATCATTTTCTGTTACAGGAAAGCCAAGTGAATCAAGATTTGCAGCAGCAGAGGTGGCTGAACATCTTGAACATGATTTGGCAGGTGAAGGGGTGACTGTTTTGGTATTGTCTGAAGAAGTATTGTTAATACAATCTCTTGTTTTGGCCATTTTGGCTATTTTTGAAGGATATTTGGCTCTCGGATTGATAGTTGGGATTGGTGGAATTGGTGTTGTGACTGTACGTTCGGTATCTGAACGAAAACGTACGATTGGTGTTCTTAGGGCCCTGGGATATCGTTCACGTATGGTTACAGTTTCATTCTTGATTGAAGTTTCATGGGTTTCAGTGCTCGGAATGCTGAATGGAGTCATCGTTGCGATAGGTTTCCATCGGGCCTTGTATACAGCGTTTTGGCAATCACAGGGGGCTGAGTTTACTCTTCCTTGGAATTCAATCTTAATGGTCTTCTTCGGCGGATGGTTATTGGTGCTAATTGCAACTGCTGTTCCTGTTAGTAAAGCTGCAAAAATCTCTCCTTCTGCGGCACTTAGAGATCATTGAGATTTTGATTTTTTTTAACAGATTGAAATATTTTAAAATGCAATGATTATGAGGATTTCCATTCTATTTTTTAGATAAAATAATTTTGAGCGGCTGATGGCCCCCAAATTTATACAAACAACCTGCTCTATTTAGCGGCAAAAACAATACACTGGGTGGCATAATGTGTATGTGGTTGATTGAGTATTGGTGCTTATTGCCCAACGCTCTATATTGCTATAGTATAAATACAAAGCATGAAGTGGTGACATTCACCGAACCATCGGAGGAATGAAAATGCGTAAAATGACCCCAATGATACTCGTCGTTTTGATGCTAGCAAGTGTTTTTGCTGGTATTGACTTTGTCGAGCTTGAAGAAACTGTGGTAATTGAGGAAGCAGGTGCCCGAACAGGCGCTGATGCTGAAACAATTGCTATCACATCACCGAAAGAAACAAGTTGTAATAACAACGGCTGCCGTAACGAGTTAAAAGTTGGCGAAACAACAAACTTTGCTGCTTTTATCAAGAATAGCGGCGATACAGCAATTGAGGAAATGGGTTACGCTGTAACAGTTTACCTCGATGACGGTTCAGGTAATGCTGGACTAATTGCCAAAGATTCTCAAGGTAACGATTTATCTTGGGAAAATGGCGATGTAGTGTGTGATGACGTTCTTGCATGTCCATACGCAAACCTATCTGCAGGAGCAATTCTTGCAGGGGGAAAAACAACTCTCCAATATGGTGGACAAGATATTGAATGGATTCCAGCTGCTGGAAATTATATCGTTGAAGTAGTAGTAAATGCTGTAGATGATGTAGACCCTGGTAATGATGTTCTACAAATTTCAGTTTCAGTTATCGACTGGGTTGATATTACTGTTGACCTGTCATGGGACAACAATAATGGTAATGATGTAATCACTGGCACTGGTCAAAAAGATTTCACATTAACCGTTGTTTCCAATGGTTCTGCAACAGGTGGATTTAATCCTAGAAATGTATCAATTCTTCTAAAGGTTGCTGGAGATCTTACTTCCGCATCTGATGGCACAAATGATATTTTTGGAACAACATATCTAACCGCTGGAGAAAGCGGCCACATGGTTGAAACCTTCCGTCATGGAGAAGACCCAAATAACGTGACCAATGAAACACGCACTGTGCTATTGTTCCAACAAGAATGGACATACCAAGGAAGCGTTGTACCTGATACATCTGGCACTGATGCAGCATACTCAATTGAAGCATCCTTGATGAACTATGTTGATTATGACTCATTTGAATCATGTTGGGAAACATTTACTGAAGGTGAAAACGAGTCACAAACTGAAACAACATACTTCCACATGTGTGAAGAAGTTCAGAATTCAGACGACTATCCAACTTCAAACTCAGATGCAATTACCGGTGCTCTAAACAACTTCCACGACATCCGTATCACGACTCTTACAGTTTACCAAGGCTACAATTCTGATGGTAGTGGAGATCCAACCTTCTCGCTCAGTGATGGCCAAGTTGGCGACCTGAATGTAGGTAAGTCTAGAATACATGTTCAAGTTGAGCATCGTGGAAGCGACATCTCATCATTGTATTATTGGAATGTAACATTCACGACAACAAAAGATGGTGAATCAGTATCTCAAACAAGTACTGTTGGCGATTGTATGGATGGAGTCCCTCCGGCATACCAGCATGCACAACTAGGGGAAGATCAATCAGTTCTTCCTCCTGCGCTACCGCCTACTTTGACCGGATTTGCTTGTGATATTATAGACTTACAAGAAGGTACATACACCTTTGAAGCATCACTATCAATGGATGGAAAGAATTCCGACCAACGCCCTTCAAACAATTACAAGAGTATGACTCTTGATGTAGTAAACAATCTACCGATGATCACATCGTTTGATTTGAACACAGTAGGAGACCTAATCGTGGGTCAAGAAGAGTTACTTCAGATGTCAGTTGAAGCATTCGATGTAGATGACGCATCTGGTGAATCTCTTGAATACACTTGGGCATACCAAGGAGGAGCCCTTCCAGGTTGTGGAGGAGTAGCAGGAGCTGGTGTAATTTGCCAATTCCCAATTATCAACGATTATGTAATGACATTCGCAGTTACTGTTACAGTTACTGACTCCGAAGGTGCTTCAGTTAGTGAAGAAATGATTCTTGAAATTTGGAACAATGGTGTAGGTTCTGCAACTACAGATTCTGGAATTGGTGTTAACTATGCAATAGAGTATTGGGCTAAGACCGACTTCTCTATTACAGCAGTTGATGGTGATTTAACAGCATTTGAAGACCAAACATTACCAGGTTATACAGGTACCTATGATGCAATTGGCGTAGTCGCATATGCGCCAGATTGGTCTTTAACTGCAAATGACGTTCTTTCACAATCTATGAATGTAATCTTTGACAAGAGCCTAGGTGCAACATCACTTTGGTATGTGACAGATTCAGGTCTATGGCAATCACTATCGACAACTGCAGAAGATGTTGATGGAACAACTTCAATGTTTGAAGTGACCCTCGCAGCAGATAGTTCAGTGTTGCCTTCAGGTAGTCTAGTACTGATTGGTGCTGCTCTAGAAGAAGCAGCAGTTCCGGTTGCAAGTATTTCAGCCTTTGATGCATCAGCCGGTAAGGGTGGAGCATTGGTAATGAGCTGGAATGTATCTACAGTATTACTTTCATCTGATTCAGAAGTTGTAACAATTACATGTGATACTACTGGTGATGACTGTGATGAAGCAGACTTCCCGTTTACCACAAACGCAGTTGCTGGTGCAAAAACCTACACTTACTCTGGTTCTAATACCATGCATGGGGTTACATACGACGTTTCAGTAGCAATTTGTAATGCTCAAGGATGTAGTAGTCCTATAGGGGCTGGCACCATTGTTGCCGACAAAGCAGTTGATGGTGGAGTATCCGCTATGAACATGGCCGTACAAGCAGTTGGTGAAGAATGGACAGTCTCTTGGGCTGCAACTGGTGAAACATTAGATGTTGATCACTGGAATGTATGCTACCAAAAGCAAGATTCATTCGATGCAGCAAACATGCCTTCACAGTGTGTTTCTACAACAGGTGCAACTGATACAACAATCAACATTGCAATGCCAACCGCTGAAGGAACATGGGATTACTACTTCACAGCAGTGCCTGTGGATGGACTTGGTAACTCAGCAGCAGCAGCAAGTATGAACAGCATTGAATACCACAGAGATGTTGTTGTTATCGACGATAATGATGGTGGCTCAATAGGTACTGGCGGAGATTCTGCTGGTGTGCCAGGTTGGACATGGGGTCTAATCGGTGGCTTGTTACTTGTAGCAGTAATCGTTAGCGCTGGCATCCTTCGCCGTGGCGATGATGGTGACGAAGGCAAAGATTGGGATTACTGATCTTTGACTTAGTATCAATCGAATCAAAACATTAGCCTGCGGGCAATGTCTAACCGCCAAGAGAGCCGCTGAGGCGGCTCTCTTGGCCCCTTTTCTCATATATTCTATCTCAGCTAATGAGGCGATGTAGTGGGATTCTTTTTCAGGAATTTTTCAATAATATTGATGATCAATGATTTCAGTTATTCAACATTCATCTCTTCTAGATATCCAATTCTTGAATTATTATATTTTTATTAAAATTGTAATAATTTGGAATCATTCCGGCGCGGTATTTTTTCGAATGCTCAAATTATTCCAAATTCATACTTTTTGAACAATTATTTGTTGCTTTTTTCCGGAAAAAGTATCTATTTTTGTTTAAGTATATAATAAAAATAACATTTACAAAAAGAATGTACCACTGAAAGGTACAAATCGGGGCGCAGTATATTGATTGTTGCTGGTGTAAATAATGAAGTATTCAAAGAACATGTCCCCCAACCCTCATAAGTGTTTCAAAACCTGCCATGCTTTGCATACAGTCCGTATGAGGTGAATGACCTATG
>JABIGP010000071.1 GCA_018650105.1 Methanobacteriota archaeon | reverse complement strand
CCAGGAATTGGCAATAATACATGCCCGTCTATTACTATCGCTTGGTCTTCAACAAATACACAATCTGGATGGTTTTGGTCTGCATCCAATAACGTTACTTCTAAACCTGCATCCTCAAGGGTTTGACAATATATTGTGTGCTGTGCTCTTGCCAACTCTAAATCGGTTGGGCCGCTGCCAAAATAATTTGCCATGGCATTGGAATAACTATCAGGTATTCCGCGGGCTAAAACCCTGTGTTTCTGACCTAAACGGACAGTTGCCATGGTAAATCGTCTTGACTCCTTCTCTTAATGGTTCGCCTTTTTACGGAATTTTGTTTCCGTCTGCCGGAAAATGAAAATTGTAATAATCAAACACTTCTGCAACAAAATATTGACTGATAGTAGCATAATAGTCAGAACCGTTGGATTCAACAGGGGTATGCTTGTGGGAGGAGCATGGGCCGTTCAACAACTCATGCAACATTATTGGTTTTGATGATGTTTAGTGCTTCGCTTGCGGGTTGTTTTGGAGAGGATAATTCTTCACAAAATTTAACTCAATCCGATCTTGAAGTTTCCCCCTCTGTGTGGACTGCTGGAGAATGGATGGTTGTTTCATTCACTGCAAAGTCTGACCTTTCTCTATTCATTCCCCACTTCCTTAAAGATTCTTCAACAAACTATCTGCAGAATGGAACTATAATTCAAATGTTAAATGGTGAAACTGTGGATATTGATATTTTGCCGAGTGCTCGGCTCAGTAATGCTACGCTATTCATCGCTGAAGCGGGGGTTGATGTTTTTCCAATTCATGCGGCCAATGAGTCGTGGGGCACTTGGTTGGCTCGCGGTGGTGCGAGTGGCAAATTGATGAGTGGTGCTATTATTCAATCTGCAAATACTGAGGGGGGAGTGTTTTCATATACACAACCAACTAATGATAGTGGCGATGTTGGTTCTGTTGTTAGTATTCGGATTCCAATGAATCGTGCTGTTGATTCTTCGTTTGAAGTAAATCAAGGCCAAGCACATACAAAGGGCTGGGTTGATGGTCGTGCTGTATATGATTGGGTCTATTCGATTACCGATGAAACACCAGACCCATTAGACCCTGCTGATGGCGCTGTTGGATATCTTGACCGTTGGATTGGTAATGGCAATCCCGCCTATGAAGATGCCATTACTTTCTTTTCTGGTGTATTAGAAGGATATGGTTTGGACGTTACAGTTCATCGTTTCCAATCCGGTGTTGTTTGGGCCGTCAATATCTGTGGATACAAAGAAGGCACAATGTACCCTGATGAGTGGCTTGTTTTCGGCGCTCACTTTGATATCGCTCCGCCAGCAGCATATACTCCGGGACCGGATATTCCTGGATATGGAACTAGAACTGGCGCCTATGACAATACCGCTGGAACTTCTATGATTCTTGAAACTGCAGATTCGCTTGCAA
Source organism: Methanobacteriota archaeon (assembly GCA_018650105.1). Classification (GTDB taxonomy): domain Archaea; phylum Thermoplasmatota; class Poseidoniia; order Poseidoniales; family Poseidoniaceae; genus MGIIa-L1. The sequence continues at coordinate 2,200 of JABIGP010000071.1, read as the reverse complement.
GTATCGACACCCGCAGAACAATGGTTTTCTGTTTGTGGTCAAGTGAAGAAGAGGGGTTGTGGGGCTCGACATCATGGACACAAGAAGTAGCTGATATGGATGTAACAGTTACCAATTATGTTAATTTGGATATGATGGGAATTAACTGGCCTGGTGATTGGGTATTATCTTGTTATATTGGGCCTGAAGTAGACCCTGATGTTATCGACCAAAAGCCAATGTATGAATTGGCAGAATGGGTTGGTGCTGGCCAATTAGGGCTTGAAAAGGAAATTGCCAATGGTTGGGCTGCTTGGTCTGCTGATGGTGAATCAGCAATGTGGACAAATAACTACGAGGATACTGTGGCAATTTACGAATCGCCTACTGCACGTTCAGACCATGACCCATTCCAAACAAACCTCAACACAGTAACAATGGGTTGGAATGGTGTGGTGGATGGATATCCATGTTATCATCGTGATTGTGATAGATTAAGTCAAATGGAATCCTACATGGATACAGATGATGCAACTGGTGAACAAAACTTGGTTGAGTCGTTTGATGTTGTTGCCTGGTGGGCGACTATGACTTTCCTAACATTAGATCAAGAACCGATTCTAAACGCTCTGTGATACTATTACCAAAGCCTTGGTTTTAACCTTCGATGACTGGACACTTTTCATCTTCATCATCATAGATAATTGCCTTGGCCCAAAGATACTTTGTTCGCAGTGGAATTTTCTTTGAGTTCTTTGCTAACTTTCTTCTTTTGTTAGAAAGTAGTATTTCGTGTGCAATTGTTTCCGCCATTATGGGCATTTTAATCAATTAATAATTGTACTTGAAACCTTATCAAACCTTTGGTTATTTGACAAACTTTTCCCGAATTCCGTAAATTGGTTTCCTTTTTACACCGCTTTAGTACTGCTTTAAGGGGTCGGAATATCTGCAGTGTGTGAATATTCACTATTCTGTTAGCTCTTCTAGTTCTAGAAATTCTGCGGCGACGATACTGTCGCAAACAAAGCAGAGTCGTGTGTCTTGCGCTCCCACGGATCCGCATTTTGAACAGAATTTTCTCTTCTTGCCACTTGTTGCATAAATTCTCATTTTATATGCTCCTCCGACTGAAAGTATGAATCCAAAAAATAAGCCGACACCTGTGATACCCTGCACCTGTTCCCATTCACTGCAATCGGTTTGCTCTGATAATTCGCACTCTACTCGTAAATCCCCCATTATAGTGAATACTGGCATGAATAATAAGAAGAAAAGTAGGCCCGTCGCAAGTACCTGTGCAGGTTTCATAGTACTTGGTAGATGTGAGGGGGCATAATCATTCGCCCGGTTCAAACGTTCCTCAGTAATTATGTAGATTTGATGAATAATGGCGTGCTTTGAGCCATAGGATTGAGAAGGGGGGAGTTGACGCAACTCCATGCTCGGCACCCCGCACATCCGCGCTTTGCTATTGGTGTCACTGATGTGTCTGGCACCATTGGCGGGTTGTTTTGGTGAAAATGAGGGTTCTTCTGAACCTAGTGCAAATGATGTTATTATTACTCCTGAAACTTTGACCGGGGGGGTTTTCCAAGCACTAACTATTTCGGCACAAAAAGATGTTTCTGCATTCATTCCATACCTTGTTAGAGATGATGCTTCGGGATATGTGTATAACTCTACGGTTGTTGATTTGCAAGCGGGTGATTCTATGCAACTAACCGTTTTAGCCCCACCAAGGGCTGAGGCTGCATTCGTATTTATTGGAAAGTTCGCTCGCCAAAATTGGCCTATTAGAGAAGTCAACGAATCTTGGGCTACTTGGATTTCTGAAGAGGGCCATAAGAGTGCTGATGGTGGCGCAGTTATTCGCATGGGTGATGAAAATGTCACATTTAACAGCAGCCAAAATACTGGTGGGCCTGTTGCCTATTACCCACTTGGCATAACTAGAGATATGGCGCCCGGATACTCTGAAGAAGAGGGTGGTCGGCATTCAACCGGTGTTGTTCATGGAAGAACAACATACAATTTCCTAAGTCACCTTACCGACCAAACACCCGACCCATCAGATTTAGCAGATGGTGCTGTAGGGTATCTCGATAGATGGGCTGGTCAGGCAAATCCTGCTTACGAAGCTGGTGCTGTATATTTACAAGATCAATTACAATCATTCGGACTAGATGTTGTCACACAACGTTATTCATTCACCGATATT
>JABIGP010000195.1 GCA_018650105.1 Methanobacteriota archaeon | reverse complement strand
TAGCCTGTCATAACATCCCTCAAACCTGCGAGAAGGAATCGCTACATGAAGGGTTCTCTCTAAACATTTCAGTAATAATACCACGATATTCTCTAAATAATGCCATTAATACTGGAAAAACCAACTATTTTGAGACTACTTTTGTACCTCTAGTTGCAACGCCAATACAAGCATCAGCCACGCGCTGAGGATGTTGCCCACTTACCATCATTACTTCAATACCATTTTGTGCCACTTTTGCACCTCTAGCTGCTTTAAGCCCAATCCCTCCCGTGACGTCAATATTTTGCTGATGCTCACCTTCAAAGATGATTCCTGGGTGCCAAATTTCCAACAGATCATCTTCAGTTGCTCTTTGAGGGGGGCAACGCAATAATCCATCAACTCCACCTATTGCGAAAACTAATCTCTTAACATTTGGAACCTCAATTGCTAATCTAGTAACAAGATCATCTCCGGATAATATTCCAAACATTTGTGGCTCGTCACAATCAACAACATCGCCATAAGTTACCATGACAATCCCTTCAGGCGCACTTGCAAAGAATTGCAGGTCTCCTTCAAAATTTTCACCTGTGCTTTTGGCCCACATATGAGGTGGCAGAACTGCAGCGCTAATATCGGCCTTCGTTAGTTCATCCATAACTATTGAGTTTAAAGTAAGCATATCCTTGCGTACTAACTTAACAGCCTGTTCTTGCGTTGTGCACGAATCTACTGCGGTGAAATTCGATGGATCTATTTTACCTTCATTTAGCCTCCATTTTTTGGCCCTTAGATGGCCAAAGGAACCTGCTCCATGAACTAATATAACATCCATATTATTGTTATGACAAGTGATTATTGTATCAACGAGACTGTGAATAATTTCTCGATTCGCAGTGCATAATTGGCTCTTTTCAGTGATGAGGCCTCCGCCCCATTTGACTACAACCTTGTCACGCATCAATACTCTCCAAAGGCCACCACATGATGAGTATAACGCAATAGTGAACTACTCTGAATCAATTGTAATAGAAAATTTGAGTATTGATTTTTCTATTTCAATAATATTCTCAAAAACAAAGGTTTGATGTGGAAGGCCTTTGGAGACCACAGTATGAGCGATGGTCCGAGCGTTGATGAATTTATGAGACACTTACAATCAGTATTGGATGATGCTGCAACTATTGTTGATGAAAAAGAGCGAGAAAAGCGTTTATGGCAAATTGAAGCCACACTACAAGAGACTATTATTTTCAAAAACCGCTATACCACTTTGCAGGAACATGGAATTGACCCGTTGAGATTGGTTGAACCAAAAGAGGGAGATCCTGCTCCACCAAGAACAACAACTGCTGAAGCTGTAATGACAAGTTCTTCCAATTGCGGAAAATGTGGTTCTATTATGGATGCTGACCTAAACTTCTGTCCATCTTGTGGAAAGAAGAAGTAATCAAATATTTGCTCAACGAGAAGCCAATGTTAGGTTCTTCCACATCTCTTCTGGAACTTCCATTGACAATCTTAGACCGCCCATTGCTCCTAGACGAACTGGGTCGTCGACAACGTGAACGTTAACATCGCCCATATCAGAAAGTCTGCGCTCAATCATTGCACCGAGTCCCTTGATTCCTGAACCTCCACCTGCTAAGACCATGTTTGCACGGAACTCATCGTGGAATTCTGGGTTAGAATCTGCGATTAAAGATTTTACATTCTCAACAATAGGGTCAACAATTGATTCACAAGCTGCTTGCATACAATCTGTGATATCTAATGTCATTGCTTTTCCTTCGATTGAAAAGTCAACCATTACTGGGTTCTTAGGTGTAGAAGTACTAACGAATGAGAATTGTTCCTTCCAGCGGCGAGCCATGTCTTTGGTAATTTGAGCGCCATTGTACTTTGCTTGAATTTGCTTAATCAATTCAGCGTCAACGAAATCTCCACCATGGCCTGTGTGCATTTGGTCACCAGGTCCAGGGATTGTTCCGTAAACACGACATAAATCAGCAGTACCTGCGCCGATATCGATAACTAGTGTGTGCTCTATCATGTCAAGTGCGTATGCAACTGCGAAAGGTTCAGAAATAATCATTGCTGCATTAACAGATCCTGCTGCTGCATCAAAAATAGCTGTTTTGTCTACGTGACTTGCTTCAGCAGGTGCACCGATTACCGCAACAACTCTATCGTATTCTTCTGGGTCAGCAAGTCCAATTAGATGGGTAATGAAATCAGCAATATGCTTTCGGTCTTCATTAGTATCCTTGATGACACCCTTTTCTAAAGGACGGAATAGATTTAGTGCAAGACGATTTTTCAGTGCTTCTTCACCAAACAATACATCTCGCTTTAGGAAATTTCGTGCAATTGGATCCTTCGGAGTTCCAATGACTGTTAGTTCTTCTTCCTCGTGACTATCTGAAGAAACCATTACGCTTCTGAAAGTTCCCAAATCAATTCCAATATACAATACTTCATCAGCCATTATACTCGCCTGTTACTTGGCATTACAATCCACCTTATGAAGAATGCCTCCAAACTGATTGCTTAGGATGTTGATTATCAACAGAGTAAATGGACAACTTGAAAAATATCAAAATCTATAGAATGGACTTCTGCACCTATTATTTATTTATCAGCACCAAGTTTCACACTGGTGGCAGAACCAAGAAGCGTATTCGGGGTACAATTCCGCCATCTTGCCACAATCAGTACATTCCTTCAGCGCATTTTCTCCGAATAATTCCATTACAATCTGGACATGGTAGGCATCATCAATTCCCAATTGTTGACGCATTGCCCATAATAATTGATCTTCACTTGGAGAGATTATTCCATCCTCAAGTACCAAAGAAACTACTGTTCTGTAATCATCAAAATCATTGATGTTTCTTGCATCAAGAATGACTCCATTCTTCTCTGCAACAATATCTGTACCACCTGGGTCATCAACAAAGAGCACTAGTGATGCTGCTTTCAAGTCATTTTCTCTCAACTCAAAAGAAACACGATTGCCTTCTAGATTTGCATATACTAACTTGCTCGAGCGATTGATGACATTTGTAATTGAACGAGCTGTGTCTTCAGCGGTTCGACCTCGCTTCCAGCCGGTTGGTGAGCGTTCGTTATAGGAATAGAATTCAGTGCCTTTACCTGGATATTCAAGACGGATTTCTTCTCCACCATCAAAACCATTTGAAACTATAGTCAATGCTGCAACTTCAGTTGAAATAATATTGTCGTCATCATCAAAATTAATCATTAGAGGCTTTCTTTCTTCCACAGCAGCATTGAAATGTCCTTGCATTCCACTCATCCACTTATCTTCTAGCCTGCCAAGTGACAATTCTTGCTCCTTTGTTAGATTACTTTCAACCCCTAATAGACCTGCTAATTGCCCAGATTCCATGTCTCGTTTGAATTCATCAATCAATTCAGAATCTCTTCGGTGGTCTGGTGGCGGAGGTGGCGCTTTTGTATCGACGTGGTTTGGATCTGCCCACTCATGGTTACACGATGAACATTGAAGATATCCACTCATTGTAGAATCTTGTGAATTACCACCACACCGAGGGCAATCACCTTCTTCAGAAAAACCTAGATTTTCCACAGCCTCTTTGCGCCCCTTGCGCATGCCTCCAAACCCCGCCATGAATACTCCACAACAATAACTTTGTATCAAGGCTTGCACACAATAGCCTCAAAAATAGAGATTTATTACAACAATCAAATGTTGTTGTTTGCTAGAATCACTCTTCTTCAGATTTTGCTGCTTCCGCTGCTGCTTCTGCTGCTTCTGCTGCTTCTGCTTCTGCTTCCTCAATAGCCCATTGTGCGAAGGTTTCTTCGATAATTGGGTCATCTGATTCAACTTGGTAAAGATATTCACCTGGTACTTCATCAACAAGGTAGACAGTTGTTCCTGCACGATAGATAATATGTCCATCGGCAATTGCGCGCACCGTATCAATTTCCATTATTGCCGGCCTGCTAATACGTACATGGCCCGCTTCTAGCGCATTTAATACAGATTTTGACAAGTGCACGTGCTTTCTGTCACCTGCAAGGATTCCGAACTCCTTCAAGGTGGAAACTTGTTCATCTTCACAAGGATAGTAGAGTGATTCTGGGATATTATCAGTAGGAAGGTCCATCTCAAGTTCAATAGTATGACCATAAGTTGCTCTCATCATTTCGCCTTCAACTTGATAGCGTCCTTTTTCGTCGGCATTTGCAATTGCTTCAAAGTGCCATGAACGCAACCAATGGAAGTTGCGTCGTTGCTTTGCAATAGATTCGGATAACTCACGAGAGTTTACCCATCCATTGATATCCATTTCAACATTAAATTTTTCAGGAGCGTGACGAAGAACCAAAGCCAACATTCGGCCAAGTGAGTTCGATTCGCGGTCGCTCATGATGAATTTTCCTTCTTCATTACAAACAGGGCAATTAGAGCCACTGAAGTGTCCGTGTTTTCTGCATTGTCGCAGCATAATACGAGGGCGTAAGAAACCCCTTCATAGAGTCTATGGCTAATAGAACCAAATATTTGCCAACAGATTATGACAAATATCGCCATAATAACAAAAATTGTAGTCCTTCAACCGTTGCTATCAAGTGCCTAATACTACTCGGCGTGTCATGGTTGATGTCGCTGTTATTGGTGCGGGCCAAACCAAGTATGGAAATCATCCCCTCGGCCTCAAAGCAATGTGGGCCGAAGCCGCGGCAAAAGCGTTTGACTCAGTGGATAATAATTTTGAGGCAAAATTAGTCGATGAAGCATTTATCGGAAGCGTTGCTTTTGGAGGAGCGCAATTGGGAAATACAGCTGCTATTCTAACCGAACACTCTGGAATGAAAGGTTGCTCGGTTAGAAGAGTAGAAAATGCCTGTGCATCATCTGGATTTGCTCTTAGAGATGCTATGATGGCGATAAAAAGTGGTGAAGCAGATATTGTAGTCGCTGGGGGTATTGAAAAAATGAATGACCTCAGTGCTGAAAGAAAGCGTTACTGGCTTGGAGTTTCAGGTGATACCGAATGGGAGAGATTAGCTGGACTTACCTTCCCTGGTACTTACGCACTGATGGCGAGAAGACATTTTCATGAATATGGCTCAAACCATGATGACTTA
>JABIGP010000217.1 GCA_018650105.1 Methanobacteriota archaeon | reverse complement strand
TTTCCCAATCTCCACTGTTATCTAAGCGATATTCGATTCTATCAGGTTCAATTGCATCATAATATCCTTCGAATTGTACATTACCCACTAAGTCTTCACTCGCATCTGGACTAGAAAGCGCCATAAACATACGACCAATATAGACTACTCTGAATCCTTCTGCAATTACTGCACCAGTTTCGCTTATTGCCTTCGTTTTGACCAAAGAATAATCTTCATACGAATCTACCCATTCGGGTGTTACTGTTACATCTAAGTACCAATTTGGCAATTCTCCATCTGCGTCAGTCCAACTTATCAAAGTCTTTACTGAGTTATTTTCGGTGTTATGTTGCTCAATCATCAATTGTACTCTATCATTACTAGAACTATTGAGTCCTTCTACACTCCCTAATAGCCTAACCGTATTATCTTCGATAAACCAAGTCTCATTCACTGGATAACTAAAGTTGAAACCACTTCCTCCATCAGGTGGTGGTGGTGGAGGGGCTACGCCATTGCATGTAATTTGCAGAATTTGGTCTAATGCGCAAGAAGCATCAATGATTCCGAATCCCCATTTGTCATTCCATCTATCTGAAACTGAAGATTCGCTAGGCTGGCCTCTTTGTTCACTTGAATTTCTCAATATATCTTTAATTTCTTGTGGTTCAAGACTTGGATTCGCTTGAAGTAAGGTAGCAACCACTCCTGAAGCGATTGGAGTTGCCATGCTAGTTCCATCCTTTGATTCATAATCTGAATCTGCCATAGGTCGGGTTGGTTGACCTGGCAATGATGTTCCTGTTGCTGCAGAAGCGGAATTAATACCCGTACCATAAGATGTAATGTCGGGTTTCAATTCATCCCAATCATCATCATCACCATCACTTAATCGTGGACCCCAATTGGAGTAAGATGCGATAATGTCATCGGTTCGGTCAATGCTATCTCTGTCATTAACAGCGCCTACTGAAATTGCACCATCTGCACTTGCAGGTGATGGCACTCTCTTTGAACCATCATTACCCATTGCTACAACACAAACAATCCCTACTTCAGTTGCATTGTTGACTAAGCGCGCTTCGCTGCCAGTTCCATTATCTCCCTCATCCCCAGGATTAAGAGGTGATGAAACTGAACCGAAGGACATGGATCCAATTTGGATTCCTTGGCCTGAATTATTATTCCCCCAATCTTTGTCCACGTTATTTATCATCCATTGGAGTCCGTTTAGAGAAGCTTGAGAATTAGTCCCACCTCCATCGGATAATACTTTGACATCAACCAAAAATGCACCTGGCCCTGTTCCCATCTCTGTTCGTGCTGAACCTCCAGTTCCAACTGCAGAACCTGCTACATGGGTGCCATGGCCATTTCCATCATCTGGATCATTAGTTCCATCTGGATTACTTGTTGTGGATGTTGCATCATAGCCACCCAACCATTTCTGGTCACTATACGAAGTCGCATCTAAATCGGGGCTATCGTCAACATCGTCAAAATCGTTTAACGATGTATGTTCATTGTCCACTCCTGTGTCAAGAACTGCAACAACAATACCCTCACCTGTATATCCTCTTTCGTATGCACTTGAAGAAAAATCATTTGGCAAAGAATGCGATGCTCTTGATGCCACATTGTTTGAAGGAGCCATCACATTTTGCATTTCTATGACCACAACTCCTTCAAGGAAATAAATATCCATTAGCGCACTTACTGGAACTTTGTCAACCGCGATTGAATCAATACTGTCCAGAACTTGGAACCATGCACCGTTTTCCTCTCCAACCCATGAATGAGAATTTAGGATTTGTTTTAGAGAAGAAACTTCTGCTTCCTCTGGGTGCCAAGCAAAATCAACAACTATTGCTACAGTTGCTTTCCCATCTTCTCCAATTATTGCAGTTGGTGAAATTGATTCATATCCAACAAGGACTCTTTGCAAACGGTCATCCATGCCATTCCAATCTAAATCAGGACCATAACCTTGCCACCATCCATATTCTTCTGATGCTGCGCGGTCGCCTCTGTCAATTATTCGAGTAGGACGTTGACAATAATCATCATCACACATTAAGGGAGGCAATCCTTCGACAAATATCGGCGTGGTAAATTCAATTACAGATTGGTCTTCTTCTGGCGTGCCAGATACCGATGCGGTAGCAAATCCACCAAGGTCAGCAATCAAAAACATTAGCACCAAAAACAGTGATATCCGGTGATTTTTGGAATGACCTTTGAATTGCATATAGCACACCCTAATTGACTTGGATGCCCACCTCACCTTTGAGACTATCCACGCATTGACACACTCCCCCGCCCCTTAAGGGGCTGGGGAGAGATTGCAAGTTTGCCAATATTCTATTGCTTTTTGAAAGAAATAATTACGGCCAATGGAAATGATTTGGTTCTGTTCCACATTGAATTGTTGGGCCGTCATTTCTTTCAACCATGCCAATTTGTTCGCCACAAACTGGGCACTCTGACTGATTTGCTAAATGCTCCATCCAAGCGATTCTCGTCTCAGCTTCATCACCTGAATCTCTTAACTTTTGAAGAGTCTCTCTAACATTCTTTGGCACATCAAACCCACCTGCGCTCCATGGGTCTGGCAATTCGGCTAAGTTTACCATGGAGGATTTCATCTGTTTCATACGCAATGATAGTGAACTTTGGCCGGTCGGACCACCATCGTCAATTCCCAGTGCAAATGGACCTCCTTTGGCCACTATTGGTAACACCAAATATGTTGCAATGAATCCACCAATATGCGCCATATGCGCGATATTCGTACCTTTGCCCAAAGCCATGGCATCATATGCCCTAATAATTTCAAGTGCAAAGTATAGTAATGCGATTAGTGTCACTGGCCATTTTCTTATTAAAATCAATGGAAATGGAATTTCATCTCTTGGCCATCCAGCCAAATAAGCGCCGAGTAATCCAAAGGCTGCTCCACTGGCTCCAAGTGAAGGGGAATTAGAATCTAAATTGAAAATGTACCAAGCGAATGAACCACCAAATAATCCAATAAAATAGATTTGAAGGTAACGCTTACCACCGAGTCTTTGCTCTAGAGGAATCCCTACCAAGGCCAATATTACAGTATTTCCGAGAACGTGTAGAGCATCTGCATGTAAGAAACCTGCCGAAAACAGTGTATGAAACCACATCGGTGATGATGTTCTTGAAGGGATCAATACGAAGTCTGCCCACACCCAATATTGAACCAATTCCCATTGTGCGAAAAGAGACCACAGCACCTGGATGAGATAGCCAAATAGTACTGAGACGGTTAGCGAAAGTGCATATGATGTTTCATTGATTTTTGCATAAATCAATGGCCCAATTATCACCGCAAACCAAGTCAACAGAATTATCCATTCGAAGGGGCCAAAATGCGACATTAGATAGCCCATGTTTGTGGTTTGAGGTTCCGGACTTATGATTTATTGTGAGAATCGTTGCGATTTGGGGCCAACATAATGTGAGAAAAGCGAATAAGTAGGGCTTTGTGCAATGAATATGTCCGATGTGTTACTGGCTTTTGAGTCGGTTGAAATCCGTCGTGGCATGGGAATTGTCGTTAGTGATTTTTCACTAACTATTTCAGAGGGAGAAGTCGTCGTACTGCGCGGTGAAAACGGTTGCGGAAAATCCACAATTATTGAGGCGGCCGCACGTATTTTACCACTTGAAAAAGGTAAAGTCTTGCATCATCAAAAAGTAGTAATTGATAGTGAAGGAAGAAGAAATACGCCAAATGTACCATTTGGACTCACGCTACAAGAAAATGGAATGGTTGGAAGTGATACAATTGCCGAGCACCTCAGCAATATGATGTCAATTTGTAAGATAAAAACAAACTTGGCACCTGTATTAAAGCAATATTCATTGGACCACCGAGTCAATGATTTAATCTCTCATCTTTCTGGTGGCCAGCAACGAAAAGTCTCTGTAATCGCTGGCCTACTACCTGCAATGATATCAAAATCTGCCCGCCTAATTTTACTTGATGAACCTGATGCTGGGCTAGATGATGCTGCAATCCACACATTATGTGAACACATTACCAGTTTGAGATTGGCAGGCCATTCTTTCTTAATTGCTACACACGATGAACGAATTCTAGATTGCGCTACACGCATCAATGATTTGAAGCAAGATGTTGAGCAAACACCGCCTCAGGGTGAAGTTTGGCAGTTTCCTGTAGTTGAGTTAACAAAGTCAAAAAATTTCATCCAAAATGGATTTACATATAATTTCAAGACAAAATCCGGATTTGCAAATAATGGAATTGCAGGATTTTTAACATTAGGAATATTATTGTCTTTGGTTGAACCTATGGAATTAGAGAATTTACATGGCCTCAAGATGGGTTTTGCATTGTTGCCAGCATTCGTTGCTGGACTTTGTGGCGACCCTATAGTCAATTTATTGCGAGAAAATCGGGCTCTAGATTGGTGGCGAGCCAATACTGCTATTCCAAGAGCTGTGGTTTTGCCAATGGTTGGTGGAGCGGTATTGACTATAATTTCCTCATACATTTTCCTTGAAAATATTGAAGCAATCGTAGTGATTGTTGGATCACTATCAACTCTTTTCTGTTCATTGATAATTGGATTTTTACAATTGACAACAAATAAATTATCAAGGCCTCAAGCAGTATTCATTAGATTGTTAACTCCGATATTAATTCTGCCTTGGTCAATCGTTGTAACTGAACTAACAACCTATATCTGAAACATTGTTCAAACTATTTCTGGAGGATAATTCATGAGTGGAAAAATTGGAATCGGATTTCTCGGATTCGGATTTCTCGGAATAATGAGTACGCTATATCTTGGCTTGATGTGGGCCCCAAGTGTTGCTATCGATGCTTTTGAATCACCTGCTGCACAGCGAATATTCTATTGGCATGTCCCATCGGCATGGGCTGCATTTATTGCATTTGCAATTCTATTCATTGGCTCAGCATTATGGTTTTTCAAGCGCAGCCCAACCGGTTGGAGATTACATGTCGCAGGAGCTGAGGCTGGATTAGCCACTGGTTTGATGACCGTTTGGTCTGGAACTATCTGGGGTTCAGCAGAATGGGGCACTCCATGGGATTGGAGTGATGTTAGACTAAACACATTTGGCCTGTTAACCCTACTTGCATTATTCCTTGTTTTGGGAAGGCGGTCTCAGCCAGACGGTATTGAAACAAGAGATACATTCTCCACATTCGGATTGTTTGGTTTTGTCCTAGTGCCATTTACTTATATCGCAACACGAATATGGGTAATCCGCCATCCTGGCCCAGTTGTTGCAACCGGCAGTGGAGGTTCACTTCAATCCGATATGTCCTTGGTCCTATTGATTGGAGCAATATCATTTACGATTTTTATTATTGGCCATATTTTGACTTCAATGCATATTACCAAACTTGAACAAAGAGTTGAATTATTGCAAAACAAAATTGATAGGAGTGATTGAAATGGAAGGAATGAATTATTTGACGGTTGCATATTTAGGAATGATTACAGGAATTGCGATTTGGACTTGGACTGTTTTTGCAAGAGCAAAACACCTTGAAGCAAGAATTTCTGCCATTGAAATAAGTATGGGCAAAGAAGATATTGAAGTGGATAGTATCGCATTACAATTAGCGAAAAGCGATGAAAGTTAAGCCACAGGTTGAAAGCAAGTAATTCAACCCAAGACTGAGGAGGGATATGATGGCAGGAGCACTTGGTGGCGAGTTTTGCTTAGTATGTGGTGCAGACCCACCTCTCTTTGGCGATAGAATGTGCGAAGAATGCACTCGTAAAAGAATCAAATTAGTTGAAGTCCCTGAAAATGTTCCATGGGTTCGTTGTGCCCGTTGTGGTATCGTTGAAATACAAGGAAAATGGGTTTTTATCAGTGAAGATAAAATCTGGAATGAACTGATTCAACGACATGTATTATTCCACAAAAATGCTGAGCAAGTAGGACTTGGTTTTGAACCACAAACTATCTCTGACAGGCATACCTTGTTACATATTCAAGTCGAAGGCGTAATTGATGAATTAGAATATTCTGAGCAACATACAATGAGGGCAAGAATGGCAAATGGTGTATGTTTGACCTGTACGAGACGTGCTGGCAACTATTTTGAGGCAACTGTTCAAGTCAGATCATCCGGAAGAAGGTTGTCCGAAGCGGAATTCAAAGTGTTGAGATCTTCATTAGATGATGTGATTGAAAGTCTTAGTGATGACCCAATGTTCTTCATCACTAGCGAAGGTGCTGTAACTGGAGGATATGATGTCGTGCTAGGAAGTAAGGGATTAGCGCGCTCATGGGGCAGACATATGGTGACTACTTATGGTGGTCATATCAGTGAATCAAATTCAACAGTTGGGCGAAAAGATGGGATTGATGTAACCCGTTTAACTTTATTATATCGCAAACCAGGTTATGATTTAGGTGATGTTGTAAAATGGAAAGACAATTTTTGGCGACCCGCCTCATGGTCCAAGGATGGTGCCATAATGGAGAGAATCGATCGTCGTGAAAGAACAGGCGCTACTTGGAGAGATTTAGAACATTCAAATGTGGTTTGCCAGATGAATGAATTCGTTACTGTTGACTTAATTAATATAGATTCATCTGTAGGAGAATTCCTTGACCCTGAAAATTGGCAAATGACTTCTATTAGATTACCTTGGGATTATTCGGGTAATAAAAAACTGTTAATTGCTAAAATAGAAGATGAGTGGATGGCGCTACAGCACCTTGGCATTGATGATTCAAAAATTGATGAATATCAAATAAAGGAGGACTGAATATGCAAGGAAATTCGAGCGCCAATAACAACTCACCCAGTATTATGGAATTAGCTGAGGTTTTAGATGGAGAGGGAATGATTGGTTTCACTCGTTTATTTGTTGAAGATATCCGTAAAGGCTTGGCTGCAGTTAATGTGAAATTGATGCCATGGTTGGAAAACATTGGTTCAAAAAAATGGAATGGTGCTCTGTTTTTAGGAATGGGTGGTTCTGCAGCAGGTGGGGATTTTATTGTCAGTCTATCCGAAAATCACGGCAGTTTACCTGTAAAAACAATTCGCGATTATTCTATTCCATCATGGTGGAACAAATCATGGTTGGTAATTGCAACAAGTCATAGCGGTAATACAGAAGAAACACTTTATTCCTGTGAAAAGGCTTTGAAAGCAGGAGCAACTGTTATCGTAATTTCAACCGGTGGAGAATTATCTGGATTTTGCGATTTGTATCCTAATTGTCACTTGATTCCAAGCATTGGTGGCCAACCACCTCGTACTGCTTTTGGCCACATCTTCTCAAGACAGTTGGCTTTGATGAGAATTATTGGAGGACTCCCTCAGCCGTTTGAAGGAGAAGATGAAGCGATGTTGCAAAGATTACAACAGGCTGTTGATGGATTTGATATTCTTGAAGAACCGGAAGGAGATATTGTCCAACTTGCAATGGCGATGGTTGAACGACCAATCAGCATTATTGGTCCAACTGAATTGTCGCCAGCATTGACTCGGTTCAAAAATCAGTTGAATGAGAACAGTGCAAGATTCGCCCGAACCGGAACTGTTCCAGAGATGAACCATAACGAAAGTGTTGCATGGGGCGGTGTTGGAGTAACTCAAGACCCTCTCGCAGAACAACATCTAATTCTATTATTGGCTTGGCAAGGAATCCATTCAAGAGTTTCAGACCGAATGGATTGGATGGTCGCACATTTCTCTACAGACTTTGCTTGGAGAATTGATGGTGAAGGAAAGTCACTACTTGAAGCACTTCTTTATCTGTGCATTCTAATGGATTGGATTTCAATATCTCTTGCACTATTGCATGGAAAGGACCCTGCTGCAATCGAGCCAATAATCGCATTGAAAGAATTTCTTTCTAGCAAGAAGTGAAAATCTTCAGTAGAGATTTCCCAAGATTAATCGAGGGTCAGGGTATTGTTGTAATGCTTGCTGACGGTTTTCTCTTGCAACGACTCCTTCAAGGTCAAATGTCACTGGTTCAATTAGAGAAAGTTGAATGTGTAAATGGGGCTCCCAACCCCCGTTTTCTTCTTTAGTACCGATTTTTGCGAGCAGTTGCCCGCCGCTGATTTCTTGCCCGACTTCCAATCCCTCTAGGCTTTCACTGGCAAGATGACCATGCAAAACCCAAATTGTTGTTGCAGGATTCATTTGCTTCGAGCCAACTTTAGTTGCGAGGCTAACTTGATGTTTTGTAATTATTGTAGGTCCATAAGATCCTATTTCTGAATTTATTCCGAATGAATGGATTGTTCCATCTGAAAACGCAAACACCTCTGTTTGTTGTGGAGCACCAATATCAATTCCCACATGTAAATCTCTCTCGCCAGAAAATATTTGCTGCTCATACATTCCTGGACGAATTTCATCATAGCGGCCAATTTGATAATCAAATGGGCATTTCCATGATTTGTCAACACCTCTGGTGAAGTCAAAAACCCAATACTCTTCAGGTAATTTAACCACTTCGTGGAACCCAGATGGTGGCTTGACCATACCCCCGCGAAGTAGTGATTTCATATGATGATTGGCGAAGAGGTCAAAACCCGCCATTAAAAGGAGCAACTATGTTGCTCACTGTGGCCCTCATTCTAGTAGTGAGTATATTGCCAGGGTTTGC
>JABIGP010000207.1 GCA_018650105.1 Methanobacteriota archaeon | reverse complement strand
TCTTGGGGGACGATTGCCTTCAATGGTTTTGCTGGCATCGAGCCTGTGAAAATATTACCATTAAGAGATATCTTGTTGAGGTCCCATGCTCTCAAAATTATTGGGTCCAATCCAATTACGCAAATCTCATCTGGTATTTCACTGAAATTAGCATTCATATCCGAGTAACCTTCAATCCAATGCAATCTTGTGTCGGTGGAAATTGTACTATTATCGGGGAAACTAACTAATAATGATTCATCTGGTCCAAGATTTCCATTTAGTTTGATACACCGCTTGACATCACCATTATCCTCAACAAGTTGCCAATCAGATATCGGATAAACTGCTAATGCAGGGCTAATTTGAAGGGTTTGTAATTTGTATCCTTCTTCGGTCCACATGACCAAAGTAAAATTCTCCCCGAATGGTGAATTGCTCGGGTGATTCCAACTAATATTCAGTGTAAAGGTTGCAACTCTCCCCGGCAAGAGAGATTCTCCGCAGCCAAATCCGTTAATGTCAAGTGAATCTTCACCTTTACAATCCCATTCATATTGCCATTCACCTATTGATTGATCACCATCTCTAATGACATCAATGGCGTATGAATATTCAACAAAAGAGGGATTGATTACTTCGATTGTCAAGTTTGTCATCCAGATATCTCCATCACCCAGTGTGGCGGCCTTTATCTCATCAAATTCAAATTCTAATGGTGCTTGCCAATCATCTTGTAATAGAACCGGTGATTGACTTGGTAATGCTAACATGAAAACCAAGAAAAAGAAGAGACCAAGTCTCTTTTCTGTAGTAATATCAATTCCCGCAGGCTCGTCTAATACAATCGGGATTCTTGGCTCCCCACCCAAATAATACAAGAACGGTAATATCAAGACAAGAACAAGAGTCCAAATTGAAAAGCCATCAAATGCATTGAATAGCCAGGCAAATATCAGAATTACGAAGAAAAGTCTTACTTGCGTTCCTGAATTTCTTGCCATCACAGAACCAAGACGGGAGACCATCAATCTTCCACCTGGGAATGTAGGTATTGGTAACAACAATACCCAACCAAAGAATGTCAATACTGAACCTGCTTTTGCCAATGGATGTGCCCAAGCAAGTCTAATGTGAAGGTCGTCAAAAAATGCTACTGAAACTAATTCAACAATCAAAGGAGGTTCTATAGAGCGTGGTGCTGAAAGAATATTTATTAATTCAGGTGTTAGGAATAACCCAATTGCCCAAAGAATAAAACCACTGCATATCATTATAGCAGGTACAATTATTGAGATAGTTCCCAGTTGCTTTCTATTGTCCCATGGTCGTGAACTCATACGAGGTAATGTTGAAATCAATAATAATCCAAATGGCCATATTAATGATGTTGGAGAAAATAATCCTACTGACCAAAATGCAATCGAAATATCTGGAATTGGTGCAATATGTCCAACTCTAATCCCTTGTTTTGCCGCTAGCCTAACCTGTATTAGAGATGCGAAAAAGAGCGTCGCCAATATTGGTAATGTAAATCCAACAAAGGAATCGATAAATAATCCATGACCGAACCAACTTTCTGGAGGAGATGATGTTTCTATCCATAGAGATCCTGCTAATGTAACTGTTAATGCAGTCATTGACCACAAGAATAGATGTAGTTTTATTGGAGGAAATTGCCTATCAGGAATTGGTAATATTGTCACCAACCAAGGCTCATCTTCAGTTAACTTTGCCATCCATCCCAATTTATCTAAATGATGGTTAACTCTTTTCAGAGAGTGGTGCACATCTCCATCTTGTTTTACATCAATTATCCAACTTGGCCATCTTCCACCTACTTTTTCAATCAAGTAGTATTCTCGGCCCAAAATATTAGCCAAAAGAGCGTGCTGGTCCCAAGCCTTCTTGTGAGCGGGCAACTGTTCAAAGTCAACATCTGAAACATTATCATCGCCCATGCAATAGCCACCTCAATATTACGCTCAACATCACTCCGTCTTCAATCAATCCCTCACACAGCCTTAACCGAGTGAAGATAAAAGTGAAATTAATCACTTGTTTTTGAATCTCTTCAAGCGGAAGGTTTCTTCTCTTTCCATTTCTTCAAGACGAAGTTGAATGAAAACTCTT
>JABIGP010000214.1 GCA_018650105.1 Methanobacteriota archaeon | reverse complement strand
GGCGAATACAAAATAAAACTGAATATTATTAATAGCCAAGATATGGTAGATTCAGACACTATCAAAGTATATGTTTCCTATGCGGCCAAATGGTCTGATTTTGAAATTGGTTCCAATACTTCTAGTAATAATGAAAATGAACTTGATTTTGATGTTTCAATTTCATACGATAAAGATTCGGGGAATACAATTAAAAAAGCAGTAGCGGAATTGACTTATCCACAGCAAGATGATGATTGCTTTGATCCAGGTACAAACAACTGTCGGGCAAAATTAGATGTTTATGCATATAATGAAGATGATGATGAAGCTAGAAATACCTCAAGTGTTGGATTAGACCAACGCAATGATGGCGATGATTGCGATGGAGCAAATGATTGCGTATTCCTTACGATATCAGCATACCTATTTGGTGATAGTGATAATGAAGGAACCTATGGCGATGGAGATTGGACTTTCAAAATAGAGAATCGTGAAAAGGCCAATGATCTTCGAGTTGAATCATTCATTATCAGATTGGTATACGTGTGACAAATCAACATGATTAGTGAGTAATTGCTCTATGCAATCATTTTCTTTACAAGAGGCTATATGGTTTGTAATTCTGCCAAACAATAATACTACCACAGTATGAAGGCGGAGGAGCGATTATGGACTTGAAAGATACCGCTGGTAAACTAATTCAAGGAGATGTCAAAGGCGTAATTTCTGATGTTTCCAAGCAATTGGAACGAACAATTGGTTTGGTTGGAATAATTATTATTTCACTTTCAGCAATGCTAGGTTCGGGGTTATTCGTACTACCATCTTTTGCAGCAGCGATGATGGGTGAGGGTATTTGGTTAGCATTCTTACTCGCAGCCTCCGTAGTCTTACCGGGTGCGCTTTCTAAATCAGAATTGGCCTCAGGAATGCCTTCTAGCGGAGGCTCTTATGTTTATTTGGAACGAACCTATGGGCCAATGGTTGGAACAATTAGTGGCCTTGGATTATGGGCATCATTCATGCTAAAGTCTTCATTTGCTTTAATCGGTTTCTCGGCTTATTTGTACACAGTTACCAAATATTTTGATATTGAATTGAATACATATCTTGTATCCATAGTTGCTTTGGTTTTTATTACAATAATAAATATTCTAGGTGTTAAGAAGGTCAAGATTATTCAAGCTCCGATTTTAGGGTTTACTCTGTGTCTTTTGCTTATTGTTACAGTAATGGCTTTCTTTGATGATTCAACTAATTTATCTCAACCATGGGGTGCTGCGATGGGAACAGACCCTTGGACAATTGCTGAAACTGCAGCATTTGTATTCGTTGCGTATGCTGGTGTGACTAAGGTTGCAGCGATTGGTGGCGAAGTCAAAAACCCGGGAAAAAATTTACCCCAAGGAATAATAATTTCTTTGGCCATAGCAACCTTGCTGTATTGTAGCATTACATACATGATGATGGCGACAATACCTGGGGAGTGGTGGATAGGCAGTGATGGCAAAACAATCGAAGACCCCATTTACAAATTTGTAGAGTCGGTTGCAGGTTCAAAAGTAGGCGTGTTTGCAGCATTTTTGGCAGTTCTAACTATGATTTCCATGGCTCTTGCTGGGATCTTAGCCGCATCCAGGTTTTTGTTTGCAATGGCTAGAGATGGTTTGCTCCCACAATCTCTAGAGGAAGTTAATACAAAGTATGAAACTCCTCATTGGCCAATCATATTGACTGCAATAGCTATGATGATGGCCATTCTTTTACTTCCTGTAAAAGATGTTGCAAAACTAGCATCTGGATTTAAAATAATGATTTTTATTATGATTAATTTATGTGTGATAATTTTACGTCAGACCAAATTCAAACATGATTGGAATCCTGAATTCAAGGCTCCACTTTATCCATTCATCCATATTTGGGGAATTGTAGCAGGGTTCGCTTTGGTTTACATCATGGGTACGAAAGCAATAATCGGTGGAGTTGCAGCTATAATCATGGGATTGATTGTATACCAACTATATGGAAAAAACCACGCACATCCAAGAGAAACACCATTCCACACATTCAAAAAAGAATTCCGTAATCCAACACCTGCAGAACATAACCGTCGTGAAGAAATGTTCCACATGGCAGATTGGGGTGGTAAGAACCATTTGACGCTATCAGAATTCCAACATGCATTGAAAAATCTTGGATTTAATTATACTGCGGACGAATCACGTTTAATATTCCACAAAGCAGATACCAATGAAGATGGAGTTATTGATATCGATGAATTCCTTGATAGTTTTGAAAAAGATGAAGAAGAATAGAGATTTGACAATTACATATCTTAAAGCGGTAAGCGCACTAGCGATGACTGATGAGAAGAACACGCATCGTGTCTACCATCGGGCCATCTTCGGATTCTCCCGAAGTTCTTGAATCAATTCTTAGAGCCGGCGTAAATGTATGTCGTTTGAATTATTCACATGGCGAGCCCGAAGAAAAAACACCAATATATGAGCAAAT
>JABIGP010000205.1 GCA_018650105.1 Methanobacteriota archaeon | reverse complement strand
TCAGAGAATCCGCAAATCGTCACTCTTGGAATTGTGATGTTATTGGTTATTAGCATACTCGGCTTTACAATGATGGGTGGAAGTTCAACTGCACCTGATTTTGAAGCGCAATGGGTTGGAGGAGAAAATGATGGAGAGACTTTCAAATTGTCTGATTTGCAGGGAAAGGTAGTCGTCTTAGATTTGATGGCAACCACTTGTTCACCATGCAAAGATATCGCTGACGATATGTTAACGCCCTTACATGAAAAATACAAAGATGATCCTGGCGTGGTAATCATTTCTCTATCTGTTGGAGAGGATACACCTGAAGGGTTACTTGCTTATTCTGAAGAAAATGGATATCATTGGACTCATGCATTAGATATCAACAAAGAGGCTTTTGAAGCATATAATGGTATCAAGATCCCAAAGGTTGTTATCATTGACCCGTCTGGCGATTTAGTATATGAAAAATCAAGTAATAAGATTCCTTTGCGAGAGGTTGAAGATACTGTTTCTTCGGCTAAATCCGGTCTAGCTAATACTGTTAATTTGCAAACAGGTTCAATTTGGTTAATGGCTGTCGGTGCGGGCGCATTGTCATTCTTCTCACCTTGTTCATTCCCTCTTCTTCCTGGATATGTTTCATTCTATTTGATGCGCAAGAAAGAAACTTCAGGCGGATTGAATGAACAGACGATGCGGGCTGCATTACCTGCTGGGTTAGCGGCTTCTGCTGGAATTCTAACCATTTTCCTCGGTTTAGCAGTTTTCGGAATCTTCTTTTCTGAAGCGATTCGCGAAATGGTTCCCGTATTGATTCCTATTACCGGCGCGATAATTTTGATAATGGGAATAATAATGCTGGCCGATATTGATATGTCGAGAATTACTCATCCCATCAAAGAAAAATGGCGGGCAGTTGCTAGGAAATTGAGGCCTATTTTTGTCCCTCCTGTTGAAAAAGTACTTTCATTTGTTGCAAGAAAACCAATTAAATTTGAAGAAAATGAAGATTCGGAATTAATGGGTCAATACCTGTATGGCTTAGGATACGGTGCTGCTTCTGCAGGTTGTACTGCACCGGTTTTTATCGCTCTCTTGGTAGCATCGATGAGTTATACCCTGTTTAACACCGCATTGATTTTCTTATTATATGCAATTACTACTGCTGCCTTAATGGTTACATTCACATTATTGGTTGCTGCTAGTCAAGATACCATAGTTAACAAAATGCGAGCCTCTACAGGCATGATCAAGAAAATTGGTGGTGCTGTATTATTGATAGTCGGTTTGTATTTAGTTTACGAATACATTACCGTCTGGGCTTGATTATTCTTTAACCAATAGGAGTCCATTACTATTCCGTATGGAATTACAGTAGCGCTATTCTAATCTTCAAGCAAATCTTCTGTCTTTGCGATAAATGATATTGCTTCGGGGGATTCTACTGCCACCAAACCTCTGATATTATGCAGTTCTAGTAATGCTTGAGGAGGTTTGGCGACTTTGACGCGACTATCTTTGATATCTATCAAATTACCCGGCGCCGCCTTAATTCCACCTTCAGGTAGCCATAATCCTATTGCGCCGATTTCGGCGTGGTGGGAGATAATCAATTCTTGACCATTATCGTCTTCATGAACTCGCAGTACGATTAATTGGGAATTGGCAGAAATTAGTTTGCTAGATGGTTGCCATTCCGCCCATATCTCGCCTATGGGTTTTGATAATTTTTCACTTCTTTCATCTATTTCTAAAATCTTGGTTTCAAACTCGTCTACCGAATCAACATGTAATTGATTCAAAGTATCTAGCAATTCTCGCAAACCTGCAAACTGTGCCTGTTCTTCATTGTTGATTGCGGAATTGGCTAATAGCAATGCTTCTGCCAAAGCATCCATTTTTCCATCTTGCCCAGATTCAATAGCACATTCCATCGCCTCATCAAATACCTCTATTGCCAAACCTGGCCTATCGATTGCTAACAAGGAATTACCAAGTTCTGAAAGTAAATCAACCGCTTCAGATTTATTATTTTGAACTATCAATCTCGCCGAAGAGATGTGTGATTGGGCAAGGTCTTGTTCACCCTGTAAATGTCTTGAAATCGCAGCAGCAACCATGTGTGGTAAGCGATTGGCCTCTGTTTTTTGTGCTTGGGTGTCTGCGGTTTCGAATAGTGATGCGGCCCTATGCCAACTCGCTGCTGATAATGCTAGTAATCCGAGTTGATGCATCGCTCTCATCTCTGCTTTGTTATCATCTATCAGTGTTGCAGAATACAATGCACGTGAAAGATGATTTCTTGCTCGTGGTAAATTACCGGATAGTTTTGCCATCATTCCCAATGCAGATTCCATTCTGTACATGTCGCCCGCCATAGCCCTATGAGCAATTTCAGCAATCTCTTCGTTTAGAGGACTGAGTCCCAGTCCGATAGATTCCATCACTTCGCTGAGCAGGTGTGCTGCTTTGTCATATTCACCTGCAATGTTATCTGAATCTTGACTTGAGGAAATGTTTGAAAGATAATCATCAATTTTTGAAATTGGTTTGCATACTTCGGGCAGTGTGCCCAATTTGGTTAGATGTGATTTTTTGACATTTTCACCACGGATCACTCTTTGAAGAGCCGATATCAATTTACTTTCATCATCTATGGTTGACTCCGCAATCGGCTCAGGTGTAACACGCGTTTCTAGTAGAGAGTCTATCATCCAAGTTAATTTCTCTTGAATATCATATTGTCCAGCCCTACTTATGGCATAACGCATTTCTGCCGCTCTAACGCGTCTTGACAGGCTAAGTAAACTCTTTTTGTGCGACTGCGAAGCATAATCCGCCATCCTTTGTAAGAAAGTTGATGGAGGACAGGTCTCAAATCCAAGATTTGCTTTATCCCCAGTGGTTGTCATTTTGAAATCGTCAGTGACCAATGTTACTGTATTTCCTTCACGCGCCAATTGCGAAGCCAAGACCATCAATGAAAGGTCTACATCTTGGGGTGCTGCTTTTTCTCCAATCAGATTTGCTAGGCCACTGATTTGGGAATTCTCAACCGTAATTGTTACGAGTAGGCTTTGCATTTTCTCTAATAGATTAGGTTGTCCTTTCCATCTTTGAAACCTG
>JABIGP010000213.1 GCA_018650105.1 Methanobacteriota archaeon | reverse complement strand
TGTACCAATTTATGGGATTTGTTTTGGCCACCAAATAATCGCTGCAAGTTTGGGTGGAAAGGTAGAGCGCGCAGAAAGTAGTAGTAATTTCATCGCCGATGTAACCTATCAGGATGGTAAGATTGTCAAGCAATTATTTACTCATCAAGATCATGTTGTCAGCGCGGGTGAAATGCAGACGATAGCAAGTGCAGAGCATTGTGGAATCGTTGCCTGTAAGCATCCAACACGGCCAATTACAACAGTACAATTTCATCCTGAAGCAGTTCAATCAGTAATGCAATTTTCACTTCAGTGTGGTGATTTAAGCGAGGCTGAAGCAAGTGCATTTGGAGATGCAATTCAAGATTTAGATGTTAGCCAATCATTGTTCTGAATCTTGGCCTATTATTTTCTTTACTTGCATATCAGATTCAAAGGATGCAAGAGCAATAAACAAACCGATGACCAAGAAATATTCAGCAGGTGCTGCAATATCTATCGCACTTTGAAGTGGAGTTAGTTGAGTCAAGGCATCTTGTCTTTCTGCAGTTGTCATTCCTTTGACAGCCCCTGCTAATGTTGCACTCATTACATTGAATGAGATGAAGGAAACAACCATTGCAAGCCATCGCATCATTTTGCCTTTTTTCTGTGCATTTGGTAATGCAAAATGAGACACTAATGCCCAAGCCATTCCAACTTGAAATACCCCTAATGCAGTAAAAACATGCAATTCTAAAAAGTCATACATATTTGCAAACGCCATTAATGAGATATTTATTCCTGTATAAAATCCACATAACATACTGATGAACAATAATTTTGGACGGCAATCTTGTCGTTGAGTCCACCACATTCTAAATGAAACAGTACAGATGATAAAGCCTGAAATGAATACTCCGGATGTAAAAATAATTCTTTGAAGGCCAGGATAATCAGATTCAGAGATGAAGAAAGGAACTGCACGGGCATCTCCACTTAGCCAATGAATAAGCATTGCAAGGCTCAAAGTAACTGCAGGAACAGCCCAACCTAATCTCGCCAATGTTGAATCATTAACGAATTTTGAGCCTATGCTGATGCCGCCTTTACCCTTGAAATCAATCACTGATATGCCTCCACAGTATCTCTAATAGTCGTGTCAACATCTATCCAATCAATCCCCAATACTTCAGTTGCAGGAGTGGAATCGTAATTTGAATCTCCACGCATTATTCCCTTTGCAATTTGTCTTGTAAGAACTCTTTTTTTAGTGAATATTCCACTGACCCAATCTTGGAAAACAGCCAAAGGTAACATCCAATTTTGCAGAGCCAACTTAGGTGCTTTTGATTTTGGGTACAATTCCCTTGTTCTTCTGTGTAGGGCTGCTACAGTTGTATTATTATGCGGTGCTAGAATGAATCTTCCACTCGCTTCTTCAACCTCAAAGGCTCTGCGATGAGCCTTTGCAACATCTTTGACATGAACGAAGGCCATTGGAATTTTTATTGTCATCGGAAACTTTCCTGCTAATGCATCTCCGATAATATCAGTAGATGGTGTTGGACGTGTGAATCCACCTCCGAGTACACCACTTGGGTTGATGACTCGTAAATCTAAATCAAATTGCTTTGCCAATTTCCAAGCGTGCCTTTCAGATTCGGTCTTTGCCTCAACATATGGCATTGTAGTATTGGTTTGCCAGGATGTATGGTCCTTGACCACACCTTTCGGTTCAGAACCGACAGCAGCAACGCTCGAAGTGTAAATCACTCTCTTTATTCCTGCTTCATTTGCAGCAATGAGTAAATTATCCGTTCCTTTATTGGCAGTATCAATAATCAGTTGACCGTCACCACTGGTAGCATAAATTGTAGCGGTATGGAATAGACCATCACAACCTGTAAGATGTTGAGTCCAACCTTCCGAGTCCAGTACATTTCCTTGTACCAGTTCTAATCGTTGTTCACAGCCCAGTTTCTTAGCGTGATCAAGAACATGATCTACCTTTTTTGGGTCTGCTAAATCTCGAACAGAACCCTTGACATTATAGCCATTTGACAATAGGTCTTCAACGATATGATTTCCAATATGACCGTTGACCCCAGTGACGAAAATCGTCTTGCTATTACCCTGTCCCATAGCCATTGCAAAGGGCGCTACTGTATCAACCTTCAAGTGAGAGTGGCAACACCCCCGTATTGAGTCAGATGCCAATTCGCATGCATGATACCCTTCGTAGGCAAAAGGTAGATTTCTCTACAATTGAGCCAGGTAAAGTTTCGATGTATGTCTGCGGTGTTACAGTTTACGACCGTTGTCACTTGGGACATGCAAGGTGTTATCTCTCATTTGATTTGATTCATAGATGGTTAGAACAAAGCGGTTTTGATGTACATTATGTGCAAAATTTCACAGATATTGATGATAAAATTATCAATCGTGCCAACGAGTTAGATGGTGATTGGAAAAAACTTGTTGACGATAATATCGCTACCTATTACGAAGACATGGATGCGTTGAACATTCTTCGTGCTGATGATTATCCTCGTTGTACAGATTATGTTGATGACATGATTAGAATCACTGAAGATTTGATTGAAAAAGGGCATGCATATGTTGCTGATGACGGCGTATATTTCTCGATAGAATCTGCACCAGAAAAATACGGAATGCTAACTGGTCAAATTCTTGAAAATGTCCGCAGCGGTGCTGGAGGAAGAGTTGATGATACTGGTAAAAGCAAGAGAGATCACAAGGATTTCGCACTATGGAAGGCAGCAAAACCAGGTGAGCCAACTTGGGATTCACCTTGGGGAGCTGGCCGACCGGGTTGGCACATAGAATGTACAGCGATGTCAATGGATTATTTTGGAGCGCAATTTGATATCCATGGAGGAGGTCATGATTTACGATTCCCTCATCATGAAGCAGAGATATTCCAAGGTGAATGTCATACCGGTTGTTCTCCAGTTGTTCATCATTGGTTGCACAATGGTTTTGTCAACATTGATGGAGAGAAGATGAGCAAGTCATTAGGAAACTTTTGGAGTATTAATGAGATATTGGAAAAAGTTGACGCAATGGTCCTTCGTTTCGCATTAATCAATGCCCATTACCGTTCACCAATCGACATGAATGAGGCTCTGTTAAATGATGCTGAACGCAATTATAACCGAGTGTTGGAATGTTATATTGAATCTCTAAAGAATTGCAAATCAGAAAACAATGTTCCACTACCGGTAGCAGATTTTAGCAGCACTAATCCATTGTCAAAATCATTAGCATTATTGGAGAAGATGGCTCAAGGATTTGCTAAAGCAATGGATGATGATTTCAATTCACGTGAAGCTGTAGCTAAGGTATTGGGTGCAACCCGAGAGATGATGAAGATGCATAATAGTGGAATGGATGAGGCTGATTCAAACGCCTTTGCTCATTATGCAGTAGATTGGTTAGAAGAAACCGCTGGAGCAGTTCTTGGAGTCTTACCGTCACGAGAAATGGCATTGGCTGAACCAGAAGATGACCCTCGTAAATTGGAGATTGCAGATGAAGTTGATGCATTATTGTTGGCTAGAACCAAAGCAAGAGCCGATAAAGATTGGGCAAAGGCTGATGAAATTCGCGATACTCTACAACAGATGGGTGTGGTAGTAACCGATACTGCGCAAGGACCAACTTGGGATTTAGCCTGACGCTTATTCTTCTTCAGATTTTGATTCAGGTTTAGCCATCGGTGGTGGTGCAGGTATGAATGGAGTCACTTCGGACTCCTCAAGTTCAGTCTCATCCCACATTTTCTCAATACGCGCTTCTCCAGCGAGATCCAATTCCTCGCCACCACTCTTGCCAAATACATACAACCCTATGCCGATAACTGCAATAATTGCAAATAACATCAGTTTGGTCTTTTGTTGTGAATCTTCGCCCGCAGCCGATTCGGAATCGCTTGACGTATCGCTTCCATCATCAACTGGTGGAGTTACGTTACAAGGTGAAGCAACTCCATCTTCGCAAACAGTAACATTCGAATTATTATTTTCACCATCGCCATTTGTATTTGTATCATCAGTTCCATCAGAATTCCCTCCAGTATTGTCAGAATTTCCACCAGGATTGCCAGTATTTCCATCAGTATTGGTATCGTCATCTGGAAGAACAACATTGACGCCAGTTCGGTCTCCATCAGCATCCATAGGGATGTCGTAGTATGCATAGAGTTTGGAAAGGTCG
>JABIGP010000070.1 GCA_018650105.1 Methanobacteriota archaeon | reverse complement strand
ACCACATAGAGCATGGGCTGCACCGGCAGTCGCTGATATGGATGGAGATGGAACTCTTGACATATTGATAGGAGATACACTTGTTTCACAAAGAGCAACTGATATTGCGCCGTTGGCTGATAACAGAGGGATTAGTTTCAATCCAGCGCAAGTAGACCCGGGCCAACAAGTAACAATTACCGGGCAATTTTCCAACATTGGTACCGCAACAAATGACGATAGTGTTGATGCTGTCATTTTAGTCGATGGAGAAGAGGTAAAGCGACAGCGATTTGACGAGGTAAAGCCTGTAGCTCCAAGCGGAGAAGGCGGACCTCACACATTTAGTGTAGACATTACTGCCGAATTAGGAATTCATCAAGTTGAGATGAGGTTAGATATTAACAATAACATTACTGAAGCAAGAGAGGATAATAATATCGTAATCAGTGAGTTAGTAGTAGTTGAACCATACGTAGTGCGAATTGATATTCCAAGCGAAAACCAGCGTATTTCCCCCGGTTCTAGTTCTGATATTACAGTTGATGTCACAGCAATAGGATCAACCACTTCTGACTGGACAATAACTTGGGATGAGTCAAATTTGCCAAGTGGTTGGACTTTCGACATTGATTCGGCTTCGCAAACCAACCCTAATTTGCAGCCGAATATTCCACATCAAATTGTTTTCACTGCGGGTATTCCTTCCAGTGCTTTAGGAGATGAAAATTCATATGTTGACATTATTGCTACGTTAGATAGCGATACTAATATTTCGTTTACTACAAGATTACCAATCGAAGTCTTACGAACTCGTGGACTATCTATCGTTGGCCCAGACGGCCTTGGTTCAACTCAAGGTGTTGGAAGACCAGGATATGATGCTTCAGCTTGGATAATGGTTGAAAATTTGGGTAATGCTCTTGAGTCTTCAACATCAATAGATTGGACTGCACCTTCTTGGGGTGGGACGCCATCTCTGCGAACTGCTGATGGAATTGAAGTGTTTTCTTTGGATTTAGATCCAAACGAGAAAGTTGAATTATTCGCCACACTACATGTTGATTCATCTACACAATTGGGCAGTTTCACATCCACTACATTGACAATTTGTGTTGGCAGTGGTAGTGAAACTATTTGTGAAGACATGGATGTGAATTTTACTGCCAGTGCAGTAGTAGTAAATCCGATTCATACTAGAACACTGCCAAATAATACTCTTGAATGGGAAATAAATGCAGACCTGCCAGCAAGTGGCCATCTAGAATGGAATATGGTTGCAGCACAGATGATTCATAGTGGATGGGTTTGGTCTGCCAGTGGTGACTTGACTATCAACGGAAATACTCTAGAGCTGGATGGTGTTGGTAATTCAGAAGCGGTTGGAACATTATCTGTCACCCTACCTGTTAATGCACTTCCTGCAAGGCATACATTCCAAGATAATGACTCGGTTATGAATGATCATGACCTATTATTCACTTTACAAGTTGTTCAAGTTCATAGAGCAGAGGCTACTATTCTTTCACCACTTCCCGAAAGTGGTGAAGAAATTATTTCAATGAATGTTAGCGAACCGCAGAGAATATTGCTAAGGCTAGAAAATCCAGGTAATGGACAGGACGAATATATTCTGAGCGGTGTTTCAATTGCAGGCATTGGAATGACATCTGCCCCTGAAGTTGATTTCCAACTGTATAATCCTCAGAGAACTTTGGGCCCACTTGCAACTACGATTGCTACCGTTGATGTCACACTGTCCCAAGAAATACCTGCACAGACTCCCTTCCAATTGGCATTTACTTGGCAGTCAATAATCAATGAATCCGCTACAATTACCGTCAACATGGGTGTTGAGGCCGAACCAGACCATCAATGGGATCTAGAATTAGAAGGAGGACATACAATCAATGTAGCACCCTCACAATTACTTGAATTGAACATGACGATGACAAATATCGGCAATTCTGCAGATGATGTTACGATGAAACCAAGTTTCTCATTATCGTATTCTGGCAATGATATTTCATCATGGAGTGCTCAGGAAATTAGTAGTAGTCTGATTGAAATTAACGCCACAACAAATATGGTATTACCAGTCCTCATTCCTTCAAACACTTGGGCTGGAACTGAAGCCACATTGATAATTGACTTGTATAGCGGGGCATTAATGATTGGACAAACAACGGTCAACATTACAGTTGACCATGTGTCTGGATGGAGATTTAATCTTAGTCAAACCTCACTTGAAGTAGTTCCTGAAGGTCAAAACATTACACTTACAGTACAGCAAATGGGCAATTCACCTGAGGCTCCTTGGTTTACAAAAGCAGGTCAAGGATGGATGGTTGAACTCCCATCTAATGGCAGTATCATAGAACCAGGGCAAATGAGCACAATCACCGTATTTGTCACTCCACCAAGTGAGGCAGTTGCTGGTGAAGTTGGAGTACTTCGATTGCGAATATCTGATTGGAATGGAGCAGGGACAATTGTTGAAGAGATACCAGTTCGTGTTGGAAGTGCACCTAATATCAACATAGAGCATAGAGGTATTTGGATGGTCTCTGATACAGGAGGACTACCCACTGCATGGGTTAATAATCTTGGAAATGATGTTTCAATACTGCAATTAGATGTTAGTGGCCTTCCAAGCGGCTGGGAAGTGTCCGGTGATACACAGATGGTAATTGCACCAAGACAATCATTGGGTATACCGATTAATCTAATTCCTGATGCTAACTGGGATGGGCAACGTTTCCTTGTTTCATTAGAAGTCACTCACCCAATTCTTGGTATCCATTCATATGACATTGAAGTGGAATCCAGTGAAGTATCTTTTTCCTCATCTCCTGTTCTATTTGGAATAGATGGCCAACAACTTTCAGTACTACTCAACTCTGAAACACAACTCACAAGTTCTGATTCATTTGAGCAACAGGGCGATTTGTTAAGTTTCACATTGGATTCTTCAACAGATGAAATAGTGCTAGTACAACCTAATTCTCAAACACCATTGAAGGTATACGTCAGTGGTCAGGCACTTCCAAGTGTTACTGTTGATTGCTCATTGAACAGTAATTCATTTGAAAATCTCGGATTGATTGCAATAAGCGGTAATGTAGGAGATTGTACAATATTCGCATCAATGGATGAATCGTTACATGCAACGATGATGATAGTTACCGATTCGGGTGAGAAGGTCGACTTAATTCAGCAATCAATTGTAATTGGAGCTGGGCAGAATTCAACAGTTGAGGCAAATATTAGTGGCTGGATTCCACCAGCAGGAACAATAAAGATCACATTGCAAATTGTGGACAATTATGGAAGAACACTATCGGAAGAAAGTGTCACAGCAATATCAAGAGCGAGCGGCTGGAATATTGGAATACACTCATTCAACGCTGATGGAGATATTAGAATCGGTATTGAAAGAGCGCCTACGTATGAAAGACTTGCCAATACGATTTGTCAAATCAATATCAAAACTGACGATGGTGTTTGGGAAGTTACAAAAATAATTGACATTACTGAGTCCGATTATGCACCTACAATACAAATCAACAACCCAGGAGTCCTAAAGACTGATATGAGACTAACTGCAACTCTTTCCTGCGAACAACCTTATGATATTGATGATAATTCTGAGGACAATGTAATGAGCACTTTCTACAAGGAAGAATCTGTTCTAGAAATTGAAAGTAGCGACATGATGGTTGCGGTAAGTGTAGCGGCGATTCTGATAGTTGTTGCATGGTTGGCTGGGTTATTAGGTACTAAGTCTAGTGAAACAATTGGTATACAACCGAGTGATTTGCCAAAAGAAACTGTTTCTGTCAGTGAAAATGATGATTCTGAAAAACAAACTGCAGTTGAGAAGCAACAAGAAATAACGGATGATGAAATAACACTTCAATCGGATGATGAGATTCAACCTGTTCAAAATGTAGAAGCCGCTTTGGACATGATAGAAGTAATTGATGAGCCAGAGGATACTTCTTCGCTTGGCCGCTTTGCTAGTTTGCGAAATGAGATTCGTGGAGAAGATGATGCTGAAGTACCTTCAGAACCTGTTGAAGATAGAATGAATAAATTCTTTGACGACTGAAATAGAATTATTTTCAACACAAGTCCTTATTGCACTAGGGCTGCCGCCGAACAATATGGATGTCGCAGGCCATGCCAATACCACCACCGCATTTGTCACAATAGATGCATTTGATGGGCAAAGGGCATTGAGGGTAATAGAGGCACTTGAAAACCATCGCAATGGTGATAATTCAAACTGGAATGATTTGATTAGCAATGATGAGGAGTTGAGAACAAGACTACGACAACAGGAATTAGACACTCCCGAAGATAGAGATTCAATTTCTTGGGATGATGCTACATTACTATTCGTATCATGCCTTGAAAAAAATGCATCGGGCCAAAAATATTCATTGGGTGATGGGAGAATAAGAGATAGATTCGGAAGATTTCCATGGGGAGATGGTTCATCACTAAACTATCTCCTTGAATTTATCAGACCACCTTTGACTAATTCAGCAATTGTCGAGCGGATTGAATGTGAAGAGATTGTTGATTTACTGGAAAAATTAACTGGTAAATGTTGTGAGGAACAGGTTGGGCACAATAATTACCAAAATGGTTCTGGTGGAATGGATATTCGTGGATTCCTCGACAGTAGAGAAGTGTACACTTTACGAAAAGGTCTAGCAGGTAGAGGATGGGGTGTTTCAGGTGAAGAACCCCTTGATGGTGGAGTAAGAGATGTTGTTAAACACCTTTCTTCAATTCTAAAGGCGGCTGAAAGAAATGGCGTAGGTATAGTGCTACGTTATCATCAATGAAGTTCAAAAATCTTCAGAAGTAAGACGCTCATACATTGAAGCATAGAGATTTGCTGTTTGATCAATGACATTTTGCGGCAAAGCAGGAATTGGAGGGTCGGTTGTACCTTCATCTCTTGCAGCCTTAAGAGCAGCTTGATGTCCGGTTTCGATATAATGAGTACGAACTGATTCTTTTGATAGTTCAATACATTCACCATTTGCATATGCTTCAGCGTCCCACCAACGGTCTTCATCAAGAGTCCCGAATGTATCTACCAATACCACTTTTCTATCTGGACCAAGGGCAAATTCTTTCTTTCCATCAACATGAATTAATCCATTTTTAGCAGCTTCACGCTCTATGAGTTCATCTACTTTGAGAACTGCATCAAAAATTGCATCAAGTTCCTCTGTAGTAATATTGGAAATTTCCAATGCTTCCTCGTTAGAAATATTACGATCAAATGCCTCGAATTTTGTAGTTACTTCAAGGAATGGTGTTGATAATTTTGCTCCATATTCACAATCGGCTGAGACTCCAAGTTGTTCAGCAGTCAATTCACCGCGTTGGAAACGTCTCCAAGCAGAACCTGAAAGATAATGTCTGCAAATAATTTCCAGTGGTACGAATACCCATTCCATATCACGAGGAATCATGCCTGGTTCTTTGATAACCTCTACTTTGCGAACAAGACAACGGTCAGCAGCATTGACCTCAACTAAATGAGTCCCACAAATTCCTTCATTCTCAATTAATTTAAACCAATGAGCAGTGGTACGATTGAGCGATTCTCCTTTCCTTGGAATAAGTGATGGTATAATTTGATCAAAAACTGAAATTTGATTTGTAAATCTAAATTCTAGAATATCTGGGTCATCTGTTGACCACACTTGCTTGACCTTACCTTGATAGAGCATTTCTCCCATAAACGATTGTCAAAGACAGCAGTCTTTGAACATTTCAGTCGGAAATAGATTGGAAAAAATAATTTATATCAATCCAAGCGCATCTTCAACACGATTTAATTCCGGACCTGTTGTCTCAGTACCTGAAACTGCACCAAGATTTGATGCACAAACACCTGCACCAACGTATGGTGAACCGAAAGAAACTGTTCCAACCATCGGTGGAACTCCAAGAGCTTCCTGAATAAGTTCTACCTCTTCTGTTGTGACATCGGGATGAAGTAGTACTCCTTGGTCATTAGTTACACCAAGGGAACCAACAACATCATTTCCGGCGATTGTAGAAACTACCACTGGAACACCCATCACTTCAGATATTATCTCTAACCCTGCACTAGGAATACTAGGAGAGGCTACTACACCGTTCTCATTTACCAGTAATAGGTTACCAGCGGTGTTGACACCACCTTCCATCACTACTACATCGCCAAACGAAGTTAACAAGTCAATATCACGTTCAGTAGCAATATCAGCAACAGCCATACCTTTGCTATTACCTGCAACTAGTGCTCCAACCAAGTTTGAACCACCAATAGATGTAGCACACATTTCGAGCGAAAGTGTATTTTCAATAATATCAAGAACTGGTTTTGGAAGTTCAGGGGGATGCAACACTACGTTGCCGATAGTCGACAAATGGATCCCCACTTGGTCGCTGCCGAAGATATTAGCGGTGTCAATTGGCATTGCTATCAAACCGCCCCACAGCCCACACTATCTAAGCATTGATGATGAACTTGCATGTATTTTGCTTCAAAAGCACAAATTTGGAATCAATAAAACGCAAAAAAGGCCGCATCTCCAGAATGGAGAAGCGGCCAAGCGCCCTACCGAAGTAGAGGTTGAGGATAGACTTCCGAGTGAAAGAAGAGGGGCACAGTGACATCCTTTCCCGTGGACTCTCGTACCACAGTATTGGGATTGACGCAGGAGGGCTTGACTTCCGGGTTCGAAAAGAGACCGGGTAAACTCCACCGCTATGACCGTGCACCCATCTTCCTTCGAATCGGATATCTGGGTGCGACGTTAAACGTCGCAAATGAATTGGCATT
>JABIGP010000244.1 GCA_018650105.1 Methanobacteriota archaeon | reverse complement strand
TTTGCGCAAACTATCTCCATGTAGAAGCAATAACAGGCTTGCGATAATGAGGAAGATGGCAAATACTCCTCCGAATCCAAATGAGTATGAGAGAATAATTGCAAATATTCCCCAGATTGTCATCAGTGTACGCGGTTTCCCTTCGTGTTTGCCAATATATACCATGAATGAATGTGAAATAATAAGGGCGCCGAATGAACAAAGCAGTCCTATTGCTGGCAGACCGTCAGGACGTGCAACCGCCCAAATAGTAAACACACTTAGAATGAAACTAATATTCCATAATTTCAGTAATCCCGAGTCTCTCATTCTTGCTCCAATTTCCGATAATCCAAGTAATCGTGCAGCGAGATTTATTCCAACGCCACCTTGTTTAATATTCACGGAAACTTGTTGTATCACAAGAAAACCGATCCACAGTGACAAGTCCCATTGGTCAATACTAATGGGGAGGAAATCAGAGGATACTAGGCGGTTTTCAGCATCGGTGGCGAAAATTAACACCCAAGCCCAAGGTGCCAATACCGCAACTCCTGCAATTGAAGGCGAATCTCGGTTGAGGGCTAAGAATGCCAAACCCCCCCAAACAAACCCTTGTGAAATCAGTAATGTACGGGCTCCAGTTCCAGAATCATTTGCTGGTATTAACAATGTTAGAAGGATAATTATCGCGATTCCACCCAGCCATAAAACGTGGTCAGATACCATGGTTTGATTTTTCAACAGCACAACACTCGTCAATAATGAAGTGAATATTGCATAGAGAGTATAAGGTTGCAATCCCCATGGCAAATCCACAGAAAAGGCACTAGTAACGAGAAGAGATAACATCCCGAGAAGCAAAGGTGCGGGGAGAATCACATAAGGCACAATTTGTGACCATTCAACGCCCCTAACCACAAGATAAGATGCTGTGAAGGCGGTGATAAGCAAGACCAACTGTGCAATAGCATAACCGGTCTCTAAACGGTGTGCAGCGATGGCCAATAAGGCTCCAAACATTCCCAAACTAACCGATACCGCCCACAATCCTGGCTTTCCTAATCCAAGTGCATTTAGACCGTCTGAAAACCAATTATCTGCTTTTACGAAATGTGCTGCCATGGCTGCATTGGTTCCTGTTACTCCAGCCATTAGTAAGAATAGGAGTAAATCATCATCAAATGATAATATCTCTAGTCCGAACAGATTCCAGCCACTAGATATTGCGTGAACTCCTATCCACAAATATGATACAGCAATACCGAGGGATGCTAAGTTGCCAGAATTCCTGAGGATGGCGAGTGCATGAAACATTATTGTTCCCAAACCTATCATTGCGGCAATACCAACTTCACCATAAATTGCACCAGTTGCACTTCCAACCACCATCAATACAATTGTTGCTTGGGCTGCAATAGCATCTTCATCATGGCGTTGGGCGATAATAATATTGAATCCAACCAGAGTCAATAGGGCAATCCCTAACGTTTGAGATGAACCAATAGGCGATGCATCCAACCAACCCCAGTGCCATGCATCAATCGCCAATCCATACAATAATTTCATAGAAATAATGACCCAAGTTACACCGAGTAATCTCATATGACTCTTGGGGATCCAATTTTCCCCACAAAATAATCCGAATACCGCCATCGACACTAACCCGAATAAACTCAAGAGAGGCGGGATGTCGGGGTTAGTCCCAATCAGTGTTCCAATCATAGTCCAAATGACAATCATGGCAACCATCATACCTTTACTGAGTTGTTTTTCACCATGTACTGCAATATCGGTCACGGAATCAAGTTCGCCAGGATCTGCAACTGTACCATCGCGTTGAATTGCCCCTGGTTGGTTGGAAGACGCATCGCTTCGACTGAAGATTTCAGTCATTTCTCCAACCGCAACATCCTCTTCAACTTCTTTTTGAGGCTGAATGATCACTTCGCTTTGAGCAGTTTCTTCAGGCTTATTATCGGATAGCATAAATGAGGAAATATCTAGGCCCGTTGCCCGATTAAAATTCTTCTTGCGAAGCACCTCATCGCGATTAGAATTGGTAGATGAGGGCGCATTTTCTTCCACTCCTTCATCACTCATGGCGTAGCCATGAACGGAGTCCCTCCTTCAACTCTTGTGAGTTAATGTTGTGATAGTGATAGATTTTGACTAATTTCCTGATATGCATAAATCATCAGTTGGCAATGAAAATAGATGTATTTTCAACATTATTGAACTTGATTTTGACCAAAAGGGACAAAGAGGGTCGGCAGAAGGCCTGCTCATGGCAGGCACCATCGGGACTCCTTCCGGAGACCTCTCGCAAAACGGGATTAGCCCCTCCGGCTTAATACATTGGAACCTTGAAGCAAGGGCTCTAATTGAGATTGCACACCAACGCGGTGAAGGGGTTTACAGTGCAGATAAGGCATTA
Organism: Methanobacteriota archaeon; assembly: GCA_018650105.1. Lineage (GTDB taxonomy): Archaea > Thermoplasmatota > Poseidoniia > Poseidoniales > Poseidoniaceae > MGIIa-L1. Next base: position 6,825 of record JABIGP010000244.1, on the reverse strand, counting down.
GTTACCGAAACGGGTGAGAGAACCGGACGTTCTCCTAATGACAAATTTATCGTCGATGAGCCTTCGACTAGTGACGATATTAATTGGGGCGATGTCAACATTTCATGCGACGAAGATACTTTTCAAAGAATGCGCGCAAAAGTAGTTGAATACTTATCAGAACAAGAAGCTCTTTTTGTTCAAGATTTGTATTGTGGCGCCGACTTTTCAGAGGCATTACCAATTCGAGTAATCAATCAAACAGCATGGCATAATGCATTCGCTCGCAATATGTTCATCCGTCCGAGTGAACAACAACTTGAGACCCATGAACCAAAATTCACAGTATTTCATGCACCGCATTTTGAAGCGGATGCAGAAAAAGACGGTCTGGCTTCACAATGCTTTGTAATAGTAAATTACGCAGCAAAGGAAGTAATTATTGGTGGAACAAGATATGCAGGAGAGGTAAAGAAATCTATTTTCTCGGTAATGAATCTAATTCTTCCAAAGAAAGGTATTCTGCCTATGCACTGTTCTGCTAATACCACAGGCGAAAATACTGCAATTTTCTTTGGACTATCCGGTACTGGAAAAACAACACTTTCAGCCGACCCTAAGCGTGCCCTTATCGGTGATGATGAACATGGCTGGGGCAGTAATGGGGTATTCAATTTTGAAGGCGGTTGCTATGCAAAACTGATTGACTTATCTCCAGAAGATGAACCTGCAATATTTGCAACAACTCGTAAATTTGGTAGTGTTTTAGAAAATGTAGTATTAGATGAAAACGGCGTTCCAGATTTCACTGACACATCCAAGACCCAAAACACACGCGGCTCTTATCCAATTGAATTTATTGAAAATAGAACTGCAGATTCCAAAGGCGGACATCCACAAAACGTAATTTTCCTAACCTGTGATGCATTTGGTGTATTGCCACCAATTTCTCGTTTATCACCATCTCAAGCAGCATACCATTTCATTTCAGGATATACAGCAAAAGTTGCTGGAACAGAGATTGGCGTAAAGGAACCACAAGCAACATTCTCTGCTTGTTTCGGAGAACCATTCATGCCAATGCACCCAGGAGTTTATGCTGATTTACTATCATTAAAAATGGCTGAACATGGAGCGAATGCGTGGCTGATTAACACTGGCTGGTCCGGCGGAGCATACGGCGTGGGTAACAGAATGAAGATACGTTATACCAGAGCAATGCTCAATGCTGCATTGGATGGTGAGTTGGATAATGTTGCATTTGCAATCGATCCGCGCTTCGGATTTGAAGTTCCTGAAAGTTGCCCTAATGTGCCTGACGAAATTCTCCAACCGAGAAATACTTGGGCTGACAAGGATGAGTATGATGCAACAGCAGATAAGTTGGCAAAAATGTTCTTAGAAAATTTCGGCCGTTACGAGGATGGTGTATCCGCAGCAGTTAATTCCGCAGCTCCTTCACCACGGATAATCGCTCAGAATGATTAAGGCAAATGCTCTTGAGCCTCTAGCCTTTGGATTTATTCATGCAGTGCCTAATGGAAACGAGTGCAGGAAATATTACGATTGAACTTTATGACGAGGAAGCACCGGATACAGTAGCCAATTTCGTGAAATTAGTTAACATGAAATTCTATGATGGGCTTCATTTCCATCGTGTAATTGAGCAATTTATGATCCAAGGTGGATGCCCTCATTCCAAAGACCCGATGTCACGCCGTGCTGGAACTGGTGGACCTGGTTGGAAAATACCTTGCGAGCGAAGTGCTTTGAATCTAAAGCACGATGTTCCCGGAGTATTTTCAATGGCAAATGCTGGCCCTAATACTGGCGGTTCCCAATTCTTTTTGACAACTGTTGATACTCCATGGTTGAATGGAAATCATGCGGTATTTGGAAAGGTTGCTGAAGGAATGGATGTGGTTAAGGCTATCGAAGGATGCCGAAAAATGCCAGGTGATAGACCAGCTCAGCCACAACAAATCATTCGCTGCACAATAATTGATTGAGGCGTTTTCAATGGCCATCCTTGCACTACATGGTGGTGCGGGCGGAGATGGGCCTTGGAGAGGGCTTACCGATTTAGACCCCCAACGATTACAATGTTTAGAAAACATTCTTTCCCTAATAGGTCCTAAATTACAGAATGGCCAACTAAATGCATTGGATGCGGTTACTTTAGCCGTTGAAATGATGGAAGATGAAGAATTGTATAATGCGGGCAGAGGCTCTGTTATTGCAGCCAATGGCAATGTTACAATGGATGCGAGTATTATGCGTGGCTGTGATGCTGCTGCTGGCTCAGTTGTCAATGTAAAAAGAATAAGACACCCGATTCGGGCTGCTAATTTGTTATTGCATCAAGGCTGGCCAGTGATGTTAAACTCGGATGCTGCAGACACATTTGCAATAAAAAATGGTGTTGAAGAAGTGGAACAGCAATGGCTCATTACCGATTTACGCAGGGCACAATGGCAAAAGTGGCGAGATAGCAAAGGAAGGCCTGGCTCAACAGATGAGGATGATTCTGCAGTATTAGATCACGATATTGATTTGGAGATTCAAGAGGGAATGGGAACGGTTGGAGCCGTTGCTTTGGATTGTCAAGGCCGTCTTGCAGCAGCGACATCAACTGGCGGGATGACTGGAAAACCAGATGGTAGAATCGGCGACACTCCAATTATTGGCGCAGGAACTTGGTGTGATACTGAGGTTGCCGTTTCCTGCACTGGCGTAGGTGAGGCATTTATTCGCACTTGCGCAGCCCATGAAGTTGCCAATCAACTGCAAAAAACAATTGTTTCAGGTCAAGAAAAACCACTGCTCATCGCTACACAGAATGTCTTGAAATTAGTTGCTCCCCTCGAAGGCAGAGGCGGAATAATTGCAATATCAAAGCAGGGTGAAGTGGTGCTACCATTCCAAACAATGTTGATGTATCGCGGATACTTCAAAGATGGAAAAATCAAGACCGGCATCGGGCAAGACGAATACGAATTCCCATCAAAATTAACGATTTGAAAGTTGAATAAAGTGGTTATTTCTTGAATAATCAATCAGTTTCTTCTCTCGTAGAGAGAAGCAAGCCCTAATGGATGACCACCGTAACGGCTGGACATGGGCGAGATGCGTACCGAAGCCGATACCATGGGCGAATTGGAAGTACCTGCAGATAGATACTATGGTTGTCAAACCGCAAGGTCTCTGATTAATTTCGATATCGGCGAAGACACAATGCCTCTTTCTGTCATCCGTGCTTTCGGAATTCTAAAACAGGCTGCTGCTAAGACTAATTTGGCATTGGGGCAACTTGAACCAGAAGTTGCAGACTTGATTATCGCCGCTGCCCAAGAAGTAATTGATGGTAAGTTAAACGACCATTTCCCACTTCGTATTTGGCAGACCGGAAGCGGAACTCAATCCAATATGAATACCAATGAAGTAATTGCAAATCGGGCGATTGAAATGGCCGGCGGAGTACTTGGTTCCAAAACTCCAGTCCACCCTAACGACCACGTTAATCGCGCTCAATCTTCAAATGACACTTTTCCTACAGCAATGCATATTTCAGCCGCTGAAGCATTCACACACGAACTGTTGCCAAATGTCCGTTTGTTAAGAGATGCATTGGCCCAAAAATCAGAACAATGGAAAGACATTGTCAAGATTGGAAGAACCCATTTAATGGATGCAGTGCCACTTACTCTCGGGCAAGAGGTGTCTGGCTGGGTAGCACAACTTGATGCAAATCTACGTCGTCTCGATTTCGCAATGGATGACTTGTTTGAACTCGCTTTGGGAGGAACAGCGGTTGGGACTGGACTAAACACTCACCCACTTTTCGCCCAGATGGTTGCTGACGAAATCGCAAACATCACCGGATTAACTTTCTGTAGTGCTGAAAACAAATTCGCTCAACTTGCTGCACACGATGCAATAGTTGCTGCTTCAGGGGCACTCAACACTCTAGCAGTTTCTTTGATGAAGATTGCAAATGATGTACGCTGGCTTGGATCCGGTCCTCGTTGTGGACTTGGAGAATTAGCATTGCCAGCAAATGAACCAGGGTCTTCAATCATGCCTGGTAAGGTAAATCCAACACAAGCTGAAGCAATGACAATGGTTTGTGCTCAAGTAATGGGCAATCACACCGCCATTACTGTTGGTGGAAGCCAAGGTAATTTTGAATTGAATGTATACAAGCCAATGATGATTCACAACCTGCTCCATTCAGTCAGAATATTATCCGACTCATGTCGTGCATTTACCACAAGATGTGTAGAGGGAATGGAACCAGTGCGAGAAAATATCGCAGCCCATTTAGAAAACTCATTGATGCTGGTCACTGCATTAAACAATCACATTGGATATGATAAGGCTTCAAAGATTGCAAAGTTAGCACATGAGAAGGGTACTACGCTGAGGTCAGCAGCCCTTGAATTAGGATATCTAACCGATGAAGAATTTGATGCATGGGTTCGCCCAGAACAGATGACCGGCCCAAAGGCGTGAATCACTTATCTCTAAGTGCTCTAAGTTTTGCCTGTAGGGCACTTTTACGCGAATCAATAGGCTCCTGCTTTGTCGATGTTTCACCAAGTCGGCGAGTTAGCAATTCACTTTGCCAGAGAATGACTTTTCCATCATCACAACCAATGGCGGTGACATTGTCATTACCACACATGGACCTAACTAGGTCAACTCCCATTTCAGCAATCAACTCACCAGTGAATGAATTACGTACTTCTAAACGGCCTTTGAGCCCATCCCATCGTGCTGACCAATGGCTATTATTTTCTCCAATAACACATCCTTTAGCCTGTTCAACGATCTGATTGCCCCGGTGCGACCATATTTCTTCTCCTTTGGCCGTATGCGCAAATAAATATCCATCTTCCAAAACGCATACAAATCCATGCATTATGCATGAAAGGCTTTCAATACCTCTTTCGTGTTTGGTAATTAAGTGGCCATTTCTATCAGAAATGGTTCCATCAGCATGGCCGAACAATTGGTTTTTCTTACCATTTATTCCACACATTACGGGTGCATCTGTTGCCAATTCCTTGTATTCTAACTCTCCACCCTCACCAATGAGCGCTATTCCACATTGTGGTCGGCCCAACCCAATAACTAGTTCATCACCAGTGGAAAAAATAGTCCAAGGCCGCTCAGACATTCTTGTAACCCATTGTAATTTCCCACTTTCATCATAGCACCATACAGCTGATTCAAGGAAGTCGTTATGTTCAATATCATAGACAGATGATATTACCATGACTTGGCCATTATGAGTGGCAAGTGTATCAGCAGATCCCTCAAGTGCGTGAGACCATAATTGCTTACCTTCAGAATATGAGAATGCAACAATGTGCAAACCACAAGTAGCGAATAAGTAATCTCCCTGTCTAGCGAAACCACTTACTCTATCTCCAGATTCAACTGTCCAGATAACGTCGCCTTGTGCATTCCACATTCGAATACGACCATCCCAGCCACCGGCGATTAAATCACCTTCTTCTGATTGAAATAATGATGAAACACATTGACCTAGAGAACGCACCATCCATGCTGCTGCCTCAAGGTCCATGTTACCTGCAGCGAGCATTAGCGCATAAGTAACTCGCTATTATTGCATCAATCCAATCAACTTCAATCGGTTAGTGGAATTGTTCTCTTTGGAATTGCGAATGTTAGAGCAAATGCTACTAGACCGAATAAACAGGCTGAATAGTAATGTCCCATTGTGAAAAATGCTAGAGTTGCAGAAGTCCTTAACACTGCAACTGAACCGGATTTTAGTGACCATACTGCAAATCCTGCTGCAATGATGGAAAGACCCATGAATGCAAAACCGATCATGATATATGTTCCCGCAGCACTTAGATCCATCAATGGATGAGCCATTTGTTCCGGCGTTAAATCGATAGTTCGTATCTCACAATCACTTTGATTATTAGAACATGGTTGTGCTGCAAAATCATTCTGACTTGGTACGGTGAAATCAATCTTGGTAAAACCAATCGGTTCTATCATTGCCGGAGGCGATAGGATCACTCGATTTGCTAGTACATCCCGATACCCATCTCTCTCAACAATAATATCAACTCGAACCAATCCAGGGTCTAAATGTTCTAAATAGAAATATCCATTCTCATCACTCGTAGTTTCGTTTGATTTCCAAGTCATTCCATTATCCCATGAAATGTGTATTGTAGCATTGGCCAGTGGCTCACCTTCATCATCGTAAATCATGCCTTGGAATACTGCTGACTCATCTGGCGCACCCATACTCATTCGGTAAACAAATTCATCAGGGCGAATTAGACCAGACTCGGGAGAGGCATAATCAAGACCATTTAGGAATCCAAACATGCAGATGAATAATATGAATACAGCAATCGCCCTTCCCATGCCATGCATAACAGGGTCACGTATGGTCATTATAGCAGAAGAAGAGGAGAAAGTCATCGCCCCAGTAGGTTCTGATAGTCCAGTTAACTCATCGATATAATCCAGTTTTTCTTCAACTGGTTCAAAGGGCAAGTCCTGTTGTTCGCCCTCTGCCATAAATCAACTTATGATGGCCTACTTGATAACAATACGCGAACCTGATTTGGCCAATAATTTGGCGATTTCTGCTTCTGAAACCCAAATAGTCATCTCAACGCTACCGTCATCCAATAACAAATAATCTGTTACCAAGCCGGCATTGTGTAAATCTGAAACATAGCCTGCGACCGCTCTTTCTTTGGCATAATCTTCGGGTGGCAAAATTAGCAACTGAAGTGGTGGGCCAAATAGATAGAACAATATTCTGTCCTTCAAATTCTTCATTCCTTCACC
>JABIGP010000232.1 GCA_018650105.1 Methanobacteriota archaeon | reverse complement strand
TCGTCATCGTAATCTTCACTCAAGTCATTACAGCCATCACCATCATAGTCGGTTGAAACACCCGAAGTCCAACCGGTTGCACCCAATTCACAACTATCAACACCATCGAGTATCGAGTCGTTATCATCATCTGGGTCGCAGATGTCACCAAGAGCATCAGAATCATGATTATCTTGGCCATTATTAGAGATATTCGGACAATTATCATCCACATCAGCAACACCATCATCGTCACTATCAGGGAGCGGGTCGAGACGAATTACTTTGTTTTGAGAACCATCTACATAGTACAATTTTCCATCAGGCCCTATCTCTAACCCCATTATTGACGAAGCCCCTGTATCAACGGTTTGTAAAAGCGTTGCAGTCGTTGGCGTATTACCTAAATCATAAGCGCGTATTTGCCCATTACCATTTGTCGAAACAAATAGTGTATCATCCTCAAGAGCAATCCCACTTGGACGGAGCATTCCACTGTCCAAAACACCCCAAGAGACGCCGGTAATGCTACTGTATTCGTGTAATGGTTCCATTCTTGAGTTTGTATTGTAGATATCAGTTGAAGTTGTGGTTGCATCATCAGTATCCACCCAAAGAACCCTTCCAGCACCGCTATCTGCGATGTAAAGAATACCACTATCTTTGTCGAGTACCATATGACTTGGAGTTCCCGAAGAGCGCGATAAAGTAATCTCACTATACCTGCGCACAATACCATCGGAATGGTCATCCTCTCCAGTATCATGATCTTCTTGGAAGTCATAATAAACTAAATCGCCATAATACCCATCGTAATACCAATAGGCATTCCCCGAATCGTGAGCTACACCCATTCCGTATGGTGATTCATGCAACATATCTATGTGGCTGCCCAACAAAGGTCCATTTTGATTTTCAACCGCAAAGTGGCTTAGGGAGGACGGCCAAAGCGCTGGGCCCATGAAATTATTTGGACTACCTTGGCCATTGAACGTATTACGAGATTCTTGAGCAGTGACAAATTGCACATCGAATTCAGCATCATATGCGCCAAAAGCAATAGCACTGACCTCTTCCATGAAATGATTTCTGTTTGAATCCTCGCGAAGTTCAGACCATTGTGAAGATAATCCCGTATCGTGAATAATCGTTACACTGTCCGTAGCGCGATTGACAATCCATAACTCGTCACTGCGACTACTACCAGGGTGAAATTCCAAATCCCGAGGAACATTGAGGTCATCGCTTGAATCAGCAATTACTATTTCCTCAAAACCAACGCCAAATTGCGTTACAGTAGAGTGATGGCTTGTTTCACTAACCATTCCAACGTCTTCTAATATCGGGATATTTTGGTTAATCAATGGAGTAAAAGCGAAAAGAAATACAATAAAGACGACGACTCGCATACCCCTTCCTAAACACCATCGCTGAAAACTCTTTATCTTTCAGATAATTTTGTAAAAATGATATTTTGCAACGAACTAGCGATTTGTAATATTTATTACAAACCATTGACCCCAAGTATTGACAACATGATTACTTTTCGAGAACCATGGCGAAGATTTGCATACTGGGCGGAGGCTTAGTGGGGCACTTCGTCGCTCAGACTCTATTTGAGAGAGGCCACAGCATTAGATTGGTAGATGGCCAACAAATAAATGGCCTACCACAACAAATTGAGTTTATCCAATCTTTAATTGAAAAGGATTCGGTTAAACACATGGTTTCGGGTTTTGAAGTGGTGGTAAATTGTCTTCCCGGAAGAATTGGCCATGCAGTACGTGCACCACTCCTCTCATGTCAAGGAATGCTGGTAGCAGATTTGGCATTTACATTAGAAGACCCAAGGGAACTGAATCAATTAGCCATTGACAATAATTCAACAATGATTTATGATGTTGGAATCGCACCAGGTCTTTCCAATGCTTTGTTAATGGATGCACAATGCGATTTCCCTTCATTGCAAAGTGCAAAGATTTGGGTTGGCGGAAATCCACAAAAGCCCGATGACGAATGGTCATATATGGCGCCATTTTCACCTTCAGATGTAATCGAAGAATATACGCGCCCAGCGCGAATCAGAAGGGCTGGAGTCAATGTGACCGAGCAGCCATTAACTGAGCGACACGCAGTTTCTGTGCCGGGATACGGGCAAATGGAGGCCTTCCTAACCGATGGACTACGCTCACTATTAGATACAATTCATTGTGATGAGTTATTAGAATATACAGTTCGTTGGCCGGGCCACATCGAACATTACCTGTCTGGGAATTTTTCAGAAGATGAACTCATCAACGCTTGGAAATTCGACCAAGACAGGCCTGAATTCACTTGGCTATCCATTGAGACGGTTTCAGAACAAGGAAAGCGCCGTTGGGATATTATTGATGAAGGAAAAGATGGCTGGTCTTCAATGGCGAGAACAACGGGGCTTGTCACCGTTGAAGTTGCAGAAATGTTGGCAGAAGGGCAGATCAAACAATCTGGAATCATGCCTCCCGAGATACTCGGTCAGTCTAAACAATTGTTAGACCGATTGACCACCGCGATGAGCGATAATGGAGTTAGAATTACTCGGAGTGATTGAAATGGAAAAAACCCAATCAAAAAATTACTTGAAAACCCAATAGTAAAATCGTTTATTTTCTACTCAATCTTTAGGGCATTTTATGGAACAGGGATACTTCTCGTAACATGGTTATTTGCAACAAATACCGAAGCCCCTCTTTGGATGTCGGTTGTTTTTTTACTATGTTCAATGGTATTTTCTCGGGTTTTGATGAAGAAAATAAAAAAACATAAATCTTCAAAAGCTATCGCAGAATAATTCTATTTGCACAACTCACTTATTTTTAGTGATAACCGGCAATAGGTTTAACGCCTAATTTTTGTATTATTGTACATGGAAGGAGCCAGCAACCAACCCCAAAACGAAACCCCCCCTTCCCTTTTTGTCGGCAATACAACCCAGCAAAACCCCACCTATGTAGAGGGGCCACTATGGAATAGTCAGGCTACTAACGCTTCAACTCAAAGCGAATGGACATCTTCAAAGGCGACATTTCGCAAGTATTACCTCATACCTTCCTTGCTTTTTTCAGTACCCGCGCACCTTGCCGTACTGGGGTCTTTTTTTTCGGACCCCCTTGAAGAATTCGGAATAATATCGTGGTTTATCTCACCCTTTGTAGCCACAGTCACACTAATCATCCTTCTAATTATTGGAATTAGTAAAAAAAATAAAAGTATTGTTAATGCAGTTGTAGCAGGAGTTATTACTGATACTGTTATTTGGTTTGCCTCAATTTATTACTATCTCGTATTTGCCTCTACATTAGACCTCGCCCTCGGCCTCTGATTTAGTTTTGAAAATACAAGTGTAATCAATACTTTCTTGCAAAAACAATTCTTCTCCAGAAGAACTATTCCTCTTCAGAATCGTCTTGCATTCCTGCGAACGCAGCACGAAGTTCTTCAACATCAATGCGGTTGTCTTCATTAATATCAAAGGCTTTGATAATCGATGAGACTTGACCCGGTGAAAGAGATTCTCCTGCGAGTGATTGAAGGCCTTTATGCAATTCAGGTCCGTTTATTGAACCATCTGAATCACTATCTATTTGTGCAAATAATTCATCAATAGAAAGGCCATTTTCTTCTAGGCAAGATGCTAGTTTTTGCATAGAATCGTTCAGTGTCCATTGTTGTTCATCATCGCCCGAGTTATCGCTCATAGCCTTGACAGTGGAGATGTAATCAAAAACCCTTTGCAAAATACGCCAAATCAAAAATTGATGATTAACCGGTTAGAACTTCACCGGTTTGAACTGCCCATAGCCGAGCGTAAATACCGCCCAAATCAACCAATTCTTGATGCTCGCCACTCTCGACAATTTTACCACCATCCAGAACGATAATTCGATTAGCATAACGAATTGTTGAAAGGCGATGTGCGATGATCATAGTAGTTCTATTATCAGAAATTTTTGTT
>JABIGP010000178.1 GCA_018650105.1 Methanobacteriota archaeon | reverse complement strand
GGAGGATATGCAGGAGTTGCACCTTCAGCAGAATTGTATTTCCAGGCAATGGAGAATGACAATACCGGTAATTTCCAATCACCTTCTCTAAATTATTTGATGAATTCAGCATATAGTGCTGGAGCAAGAACCCACACCAATTCATGGGGTTCAAAAGCAGCAAGTCAACAAGGAAAATATGATTCTGAAGCAGAGGATGTTGATGATAGAACAAATTATTATGATAAATATTACAATGGTAGAGAAGGCTTGACGATTCTTTTTGCAGCAGGAAATGACGGACCAGGAACTGGAACAGTGTCACCTCCTGCTACTGCAAAAAATATTCTTTCAGTTGGAAATCATCAAAATCGATATTCCGGTGCACCTGATACTTTGATGAGTGGTTCAAGTCGGGGCCCAACCGATGATGGCAGAATAAAACCCGATGTAATAGCGCCCGGAGGATATGTTCGCTCATGCCGCGCTCAAGAAGCGACCGATATTTCTGGTTCAACTTGGTCAAATAACTGGTATCTTGAGTATACAGGTACTTCGATGGCAACACCAAATGCAGCAGGGGCTGCAGCGATGGTAAGGGAATATCTTGAGGAAATCGCACAACGGCCAGCACCTCAGGGTGCTTTGGTCAAGGCATTACTAGTTCTTGGAGCACAAGACATTGGATCAAGAGATATTCCAAATAATGATGAAGGATGGGGGCGAATCAATCTAAGAGAAACACTTGCACCACAAAGTGGTCAAGGGATTTGGGTTGATGATAGGTCGGTACTTTCTGGCTCTGGAAATTCTAAATCATATTCATTCAATCTAACTCAGAACAATGGAAAGTTCAAGGTTGTATTAGCATGGTCAGATGAAAGAGGTTCTTCCTTTTCCAACAAAAAATTAGTTAACAATTTAGATTTGATTATCACTTCTCCGGATGGAACAATCTACAAAGGTAATGATTTTGCCAATGGGCGCTCAACAACAGGAGGAAGTGCTGATGATACCAATAACATGGAAGTTGTATTATTGGATTATGCGATGAGTGGTGTTTGGACCGTTAAGGCGAAAAATACCTACCAAGGAGGTAGTTCAGCTCAAGCATATTCAATTGCAGTAATGGGGCATGGAGTCAATGATTTACGTCCGGACCCGATGGTAATGGTCGATGATTTTTCAATGGATGTGAGTATTCCACAAGTAGGCGACCCAGTTCATATTGAGACAAAAGTATTCAATGCAGGAAATGTCAAAGCCGAAACCTTTGATGTAGTCTTTTCAGTGGATTCAAACGAAATAACACGCAAGTCAATTGAGTTGGGAGCAGGTTCTACCAAGTCCATGTTTTGGACATGGACGCCTGTAATCTCGGGCCAATCAACCTTATCATTTACAATAGACCCTGATGATGAGATTGAAGAAATTCTTGAAAATAACAATCAACATAATATTATTGTTAATGTCACAGCACCAGGTGTGAAATTGTCAAGTGAAACGCAAATAATCACTCTTGACAATACCCAATCATCTGCTACATCATGGAATGTTTCTCTAACCAACACAGCATTGATTGCGACCAATGCTTCAATGTTGGTTGATAGTTTGATTCATGTGGAAGATAATGTAGCGATTTCATGGTACGTAGGCACAACTCAATCAAATCATTCACTTGAAGGCCAAGAATCTACAGAGATTACGGTGACACTAGTTCACCCAACGCCTCCAGATCCAGGAACATATCGAATTAACTTAATTGGAATTGATGTAGATAATGGAGTAAATTACCCATATGCAGTAGATTTAGTTGTTCCAAGGCTTTCAAAAACCAATCTTGAATACGACTACCAAATCGTTCCAGTGCATCCAGTTGATGCAACAAGCATTGACATTAGATTCTTCAACATCGGTAATGATGATATTGGCTACGACCTATTCTTAGAAGCACCAGCTGGTTGGCAAGCAGGATTTGATGATTTAGGAAGCGAATCCGGTGCGATTTCAGGTTCAACAGGATTGATTGCACAAGATGGTCAGAAAAATATTGGAATCACCTTTATTCCTCCACAAGTAATGACAGGTGCAGGGGCTGAAAGAATGGTTAAACTAACTGCAGTTTCACAAACTGAAAACCCAGTATCTTATGTATATGACATTCCAATTAAAGTAATGGAAATAAGAGAAATAGATATCGACTTACAAAATAATTTTGGAAAGATGAGGCCAGATTCATCCCTCAGTCTAATGTTTAGCATCCAGCATAGTGGAAATATTGACCTAGATTTAACTCCATCAATAGAATTGCCAAGTGGTTGGCAATGGGCTTCATCAACCGATATAATTGGGTTAAATTGGGCATCGACCAGCAACATCATTGTAACGGTTAACTCACAAGGCTCAGGGAAATCTGGAGAAATTAAATTCAATCTTGACAATGGCTCAGATAGGTATTCTTGGACTGGATATATTGATGTTGAAATCTTAGCACAACCAACATTAGATTTTTCTTCACTCATACTTGCAGATGGAACCTCATATGGCCATCCATTGGGTAGTGGCTCACATCCGAGCGGAGAGAGTCTTAACTTCACTTGGCTAGTGGGCAATAACGCAGATGTTGATTGGGAGCCTTCAGTTTCAGTCACTCTAGACCCAGGACTATTCGGGGAGTGCCGAAATATTGGAGTTGTAGGATATTTACAATTCCAATTACTACAATGTTCAATTCTCATATCAGGTAATATGGCACCACTAAGTGAACCTACATTTACTCTAATATTGAATGGAAATGGAGTAGAATATCGCGAACAATTTAGTTTGTACGTCGCTTCGGTTGAATCAGCCATTTGGAGTGCGGAAAGAAATGAGAAGTTTGAAACCGGAATCACAGAAACTCTTTCCATCGATGTGACAAATTCTGGAAATGTAGCATGGTCATACAAAATCAACACCGAAGCATCAGCCGATTGGTTTTCCGAAATAATCGGAAATGATGTAATCACTCTAGAAGCTGGGCAATCCAAAGTTGTTAGAGTTAATGTAAGGGCAGATAGACCTGGTGATGGAACTATAACTTTACAATTTGAAGAATCTCACCTGCTTGTTAATCCAAGTGTTTCATTCGATGTTTCAGCCGAAGGAGAGCCTACTGGTACAGGGAGCGAATCATTCATCAACAACGGAATTGCAATGATCGCAGTTCTTGTGTTATTGTCAATAATTGGAGTGGTTTTGTATAGAAATAATATTAGCACAAACAAAAAAGAGTTGCAACCAATAAATAATCTGAGTTCACCTTCGCCAAACCAAAAAGCATTACCAACAATTGCTCCGCTTCCTGGTACCTTCGCACCAGTAGCAGCAATATCAGCCGAAGTTGAACAACAAGATAATACCCAATCAACGGTAATGTGTTGGATTTGTAAATTACCAGCTTCAGAGGATATTTTGGGTTGTCCTTCATGTGGTGCGAGATATCATGGTACTGCTAAAGATGGCTGTGATATTTCGCAAATAGAGCATTGTACAAATTGCCAAGCCCCTGTAATTGATTTCATTAATGCATAGTGCTCCGGAAATGAATTATTGTTCTCAAATCTCAATTTTATACACAACTGAGCATAGCCTTATGATAGTGATGGCTTGTCCGGGAGTCATGGACTCCCGTAATAATCAGACAAGGAAGCAGTCAAAGGCTGCAATTTTCCTTATGGCTTTGCTAGTATTTTCCATGCTACCTATCATCGCTCCAGCGGTTTCTGCTGATGGTGCACGTGACGCTCAAATTACTGTCACAATGATACCAAGTAGTCTAGAAATAAATCCGGGCGAATCCGGAGAATACACCATTCGTGTTCGCAACACAGGTTCAGATCCTGTGACTGTCCAAATATCTTCAAGTGAAGAAGGAACTGCTGAATGCGGTCAATATTCTTCTCAAGCAAGCCAAATATCAGGGCCGATAGATGCTGGTACATATGAAGAGACCACTATGAATGTAACTTTGACTCAAACCGCAGAGGGAAGTTGTGATACAACTGTCACCGTTTCCGCCGCAGACGGAGCAACACCCCCAGGTGCTCCAGCCCAAGAAACTTCAACTGTTACCACAACTGCTGGCGATGGTTCAGGTAGTGCAGTATTTGGTGTAGATTTGAAGATGTCATCTCCCTCGAAAACGTGGGGTGGTGAAAGCGTGGTTGAATACAGTCTTGAGGTTGAAAATACTGGTCAGACAAATGAAACAATCACTCTAACGACTTCCGAAGCATCAGGGCCAGGTTGTTCAAATGCAGCAGCAATCAGTGTTTCTCTAAGTGATACTTCAGTAAGTGTTGATGCCGAAGAAAGTGAATTTGTGACCATTTCAGTTGAAGTGCCTGAAGGACAAGCAGCAGACAAATATTGTTGGGAAGTTGAAGGAGTGGTGAGCAATGATCCATCTCAAGGTTCAACCGACACCCAAGAATTTGATTTAACAGTCCCAGAATTGCATGATTGTTCATTGTCTTTAAGCAAGACTTCGATTACAGTTGCACCGGGTGCTGAGGGAACTTTTTCTGCAATATTTTCAAATGAAGGAAATGTTGATTGGACCATTGCAGTTGGCAAATCAGGTTCAAAGGCTGGTTGGATAAGTGTTGTTGGAGCAGCTTCAGGATTGCTTGAATATGATGATGGTGACGGAACAAAAACATTCAACCTAAAAGTTAGCCCAGATGATTCTACAGATGCAGGTTCCGAATCAATAATTGAGATACAAGGCAAAGAAGGTAGTTCAGTTAAGTGTACTAAGGATATTAGAGTAGTATTAGGGCAATCTCACGATGCATCCCTTTCCTTAGTAAATTCATTATTACCGAACATTCAACCAGGTGATAGTGGCATTACTACTTTGACAGTCACAAATCAAGGCAATGGTGTTGACAATTTCAAACTATCATCATCCGCACCACCACAAGGGTGGAGCGTCGAATTATCCAAATCATCAATATCACTTGGTTCTAAGCATGGAAATGAGAGAAGTGGAGATGTTGAGGTTACAGTAAATGTGCCGCAAAACGCTCTTGCAGATGACCAAGTGAATATTGTGTTATCTGTGCTTTCCAATAATGGAGGCATTACATTTGCTGAGATTACACTCTCAATAACAGTTGCAGCATATCATGATATGGAAATAGATTCCACCGCATTAGACCAAACAGGGCGTTCTGATACGGAAGTACGATTCCCAATTTCAATAGAAAACCAAGGGAATGTTGAGGATACATTCCGTTGCGCAGTATTGTCACAAACAGCAACTCCAAATTGGGGTACTTCATTCGAAGATGTTGACGGAAACAAGTTTACTGAAATTGATATCGCACCCCGCTCAACCTTGGTCGTGTATCTTGTTGTGAGCATTGATGGTGAAGAAGAATTAGACAGTACCAGATTGACCATTCGAGTCACCAATAAAGATGATACTAATTCACAAGATTTGGATGAAGATGGAATACCAGATAATCAAAGAGAAATAATAATGCTTGCAATTCAATCAGATAGGAATTATCAGATGGATGTCCGATTAGAAGATGGTGGATTGGATGGTCGTTCCGGCATTGTCACGCTAGCTCCAAGTGGAATTAAAGAATACGGACTTTGGGTTAAAAACACAGGCGATGGTAGAGACTACGCTGTCTTTGAAATTAATGGATTAGAAGGTATTGCTACTAGAGATATTAAGTTGAGAGGAATGAAGGTTGAAGACCCGGTAAAAATCCCTGTCGGATTTGGAATTTGGAATTTATCTAGAGGAGAATTTTCCATAGATGAGTCCGGTGAGGCAATTACTGAAACAAGCAAAAATGGTGTTGAGTCCAGAATGTTGGAATTAGATCTGATAGTGGGTCATGAAGCGAGACCATTTGAGCAGTACTTTTCGCTCACAATAACTGTCAATCCAGGTGCTGAAACAGGCACTGGAGGCGTGTTGGAAATTGTAGTAACAAGTGAATCTAATTCAGCGAATCGTTCCGGAAGAGCAGCGATTACATTAGACGTACAGATTATTTATGACGTCAAAATTATTGATGAAAACATTGTCACAGATTACAAAGTCTCTTTCACCGAACGTGCAGAATTTGAAGTTGAATTGTATAATACTGGAAATATCCGTTCCCAAGTTAGGGTTTTTACATCCGACAATTTACGCGATTGGAGTGTTTCCATTTCTAATGGTAATGAATGCATAAGAGATGGTGTGGAGTTGTTATGCTGGATAGAAGTTGACTCTTCAATACTGATTGAAGTTATTGTACGCCCTCCAAGCGGTGGTGAAATGGAAGATATATTCAAATTTACTCTTTCTTCAGAACCAGTTGAAACCGGTGTAGTAGATCGCGAAAACATCGAGTTTACTGTTCAAAGCCAAGAAGAAGTCGGAGCCTTTGGCGGGATATTTGATAACGAGGTTACAATGTGGATTTTGGGCGGATTATTCATTTCCATTATCGTAGCATTTTTGATGCGCAAAGAAGCATGATTGACGGCTCAATCTATTACGAATGCAAAAATATTGAAACTCCTGTCTAAAAGGGGTACTGAGGCACTCAAAGTGGCGGGCTTAGTTGGTAACGCTTATGGGCAGTCTTCTAGTCGGGCAAATTACACAGCGTATGCTTTGTGGAGTGGTGATTAAATGTCCGGAATAGAATCGGTTCCAAGTGCCTATCTGTCAATTGGCTTTTTAGCCATACTTGGCATTATCATGCCATTGACCAATTTCCTCATAACGTGGGTTGTTAGGCCAAAGGTTGATCCTGCCCGCCCACACATAACAAAATCATATCTTTTGGAAGGATATGAAGTTGACCACAGCCTCTACCCACGTCGTTTAACCACATTCGAATGTGGTAGTGAGCCAGTTGGGGATGCGATGATACAATTCCATTTCCAATATTACTGGTATGCGATTATTTTCTTAGTTTTTGATGTTGCATTCATGTTTTTGGTACTCGGAGGAATGGTTGTCGGAAATGCGACTTCGTCAGAACTCGCAGAGAGTAGCCGTGCAACAGCAGTAGAAGATGCCAAAATGGCAATGCTGATTCTAGCAACATTTTTCATTACAATGTCTGCTGGAGTTTGGTATGTTTTCCGCAAGAGAGGGCGCATCTACATTTGAGGTGAAATATTATGTCTAACGATGGAGAAAATTTTGCAGCTTTCAATAGCAGGGCCCTTGTAGAAATGGTTGGCGATGTCACCGATGAAGCATTAAAGGCAACAAAGATCAAACAATTCCTCAGCGTATTAGCGGGAAGATATTTCAATTGGGCAGGGCGTAAATCATTATTCACTTTGCATTTGGGAATAAAGTGCTGCGCCATTGAGATGGCTGCAGCAGCAACACCTCGGTTTGATGGAGATAGATTTGGAGTATTATTCCGTTCATCTCCACGTCAATCAGATGTGCTGTTAGTCAACGGTCCAGTTTCAAAGAAATTTGCAGACAAAATAGTTCGTTTGTGGGAGCAAATGCCTGAGCCTAAATACTGTATTGCAATGGGTGAATGCGCAATTTCAGGCGGGCCATATTTCCAATCTTACAATATCCTAGAAGGAGTTGACACCGTAATACCAGTCGATGTTTACATCCCAGGTTGCCCGCCTCGTCCAGAAGCATTAATCGATGGATTTGGCTTACTTCGTGAAAAGATAATTCGCATTGGTGGTGCTCCAAGCACCGGCCGTGATGGTGAGAAGCCAATTATTGTAGGAGAGGACTGAACATGGGAATGAAAGTAACCTTGGAACAAAGTGATAATGCGGCTGGTTCTTGTGTTGAAGCTTTGAATGATCGTTTCTCAGGCAGTGGCGTAGAGTCTACTGTTGAACATCACTCCAATGCCTTCAAGATGGCCTTCGTTAGAATTAACGCAACACCTCAACACTGGTTAGCAGTTGCGAAGTTCCTAAAATTTGACTTATCAGTAAATTATTGCTCAATGGTAACTGGGACACATTTCCCAGATGGGCCTGCTGAGAGAGGCTGGGAGGTTGCATACCACATGATGCGGATGCCGGTTTCAAATGTAGAGCCGCACACAAATACAACACATGTTGCTGAAAACTTGAGCGGCAATGATATTCCTCTAGAGTTTGAAGTTCGAATTGCTATTGAGCAAGGAGATTCTCCTACAGTGCCTTCTATCCAAAGCCTTTGGGTCGGTGCAGATTGGAACGAAAAAGAAACATGGGACTTGGTTGGTATCAACTTCGAAGGCCATGAAAACATGCATCGTGTCCTCAACCCACACGATAGCCCTGATGAATTCCATCCGTTACAAAAGCAGCACAAACTGCGTTATCATGGACATAACGAAATGTACGACGATGCTCAAGGCTTTGGTCGTAAACCTGCGGACGAGGGCCGCAATAAGTGAGGTGAATATCATGGCACAAATGTGGATTACAATGGGACCTCAACACCCGATGACGCATGGACTTTGGACACTTCGTGTCAAAGTAGATGGTGAAACAATCGTGGATACCGATGCTGAACTTGGATACATCCACCGCGGTGTCGAAAAGATTTGCGAATCACGTGATTTCACTCAAATCACGCCTTACTGCGACCGTCTTTGCTATGTTTCTGCAATGACATGGGCAAATTCATACATCTATGCTGCTGAAGACTTATTGGAAGCAGAAGTTCCTGAAAGAGCAGAGTTCATTCGTTTGATTTCTGCGGAATTACAACGACTTGCATCTCACTTGATGTGGTTAGGTGCATTTGGCCCAGATATTGGTTCTCTAACCTTGATGACTTGGTGTATGCGCGATAGAGAGATGTTCTTGGATTTGCTACAAGAACTCGGTGGTTCAAGAATGCACTACAATTATCCTCGTATCGGTGGAGTCAAGAGAGATATTCCAGTTGGATTCGCCGATCGTCTAATCGCTAAAATCAAATTATTCGAGAGAAGAATCGATGAATATGAAATGCTACTTGATGAATCTACAATTTGGTTGGTACGTTTGCAAGGTGTCGGATATGCTAAGGCGGAAGACATGGTTGATGCAGGTGTTTCAGGGCCGAATGTTCGTGCCGCAGGAGTCAATTATGACGTTCGCTGGGCACACCCTTATTCTGTTTATGATCAAGTAGACTGGGAGCCGGCAGTTGAGAAGCCTACTTCTGTAAAAGGAGCAGATTGTTATGATAGATATAGAGTTAGAATGGAAGAAATGCGCCAATCTAGCAAAATGATTCTTGATGCAATAGAGAAGATACCTGGAGGCAAGAACACCAATTATTCTTCAGGAGATGAAATGATTCTAACAAAGGCGCCAACACGTGCTCCTGAAGGAGCAACAGGATTTTCCAACTACGAATGTACTCGTGGCGCATCACAATTTTACATCCAAGGAGGCGGTGAAGGACGGGGTAAAAACCCATATCGTTTGTCAATTCGTTCTCCTATGTTCATTACAATTCCGTATGTGGCCGAGACAATGATTGGCTATAAGATCGCAGATATTCCTGCGATAATGGGTAGTTTTGACCCATGTATTGGGGAGACTGACCGTTGAGGTGATTTGTGATGGATGATATATACGACCTACGTTCTTTACTGTTCAACTTAGTTGACAAAGTGACTGCCAAATTGTTGACAGGGACTCCACTCGAAAGCCAAATTGATACAATCTCATTTGGCATAGCAACTTTCGCAATAGTCAATGTTGTATTTTTGATGCTGTTCTTTTCCCAATTCGCAATTCTTTGGATTGAGAGGAAATGGTGTGCGCGTATGCAAGACCGCCGTGGCGCAACTACGGCTCTTCGTTCTCTTTGGGTTGGTGAAAATGGCCAAACCGCCGGAGAATGGTGGAATATGTTACCTTTCGGAGTTGGCAAGCCAGTCGGTGCAATCAATCGTTGGTTAAATGATAAGTTTGGTAATCGCGATGAAAAGTTTGCAATGGTTGACCGAGTTAACAATCGCTCATGGATGGGAGTGCCACTTCTGCCAGGATTTTTCCAAAATGTTGCAGATGGAATGAAATTCCTACTCAAAGAGCACATGGTGCCTCAACGTGCAGACAAATTAATTTTTGAAGTAGCTCCATTCCTAATCGTTTCTACCACATTGCTAATTCTAGGTCTTATCCCGCTATCCAGTGGAATATATGCTACAAATCCCGAATTGTCAATCTTGTACATTATTGCAATTTTCGGAATTGCGCCAATCGGTGTATTTTTCGCAGGTTGGTCAAGCAACAACAAGTACACTCTCATTGGAGGTATTCGTTCAGCGGCTCAACTTACTTCCTACGAGATACCGTTACTTCTTACACTATTGAGCGTAAGTATCCTTACAGGGACATTCAATATCATGGAAAGTATTCATTTCCAGCATTCAGCAGGTTCATGGAATATATTCCTCATGCCACTTGGTGGTGCATTATTCCTATTGACGATGATAGCAGAGGTTGAAAGAGTTCCTTTCGACATGCCTGAGGCTGAAGCCGAACTGGTTGAAGGTTGGTGGACAGAATATGGCGGAATGAGATTCGGTATGCTATTCATGGCAGAATATATCAGAACTTATGCTGCATGTTTCCTCTTCGCTCATTTCTTCCTAGGCGGATGGCATCTACCACTTCAAGGAACAATCGGTTCCATTGAATTCCTTGGACTAGGTTCTCTCTATCTGCTAATACCAGGTGCTGTTGTAACATTGGTCAAGGCCTGGGTTGTTTTCCTAGTAGTATTCGTAATGGCTAGATTCGCTTTGGCTCGTATCCGAACAGACCAAATCTTAGAATTTGGTTGGAGAGTCTTACTACCACTTTCAGTACTCCAAGTAGTCTTGGCAGTTATCTACCGACTATGGTTATTCGATCCAACAGCAATGTCTGATTCAGTTGCTGGTGGTATGGCATGGGATGCATTTGGCATCCCATATTTCGTTCCTATTGTAACAACCATCTTCTGGCTTGCAGTATTTGTTTTGATGTTAAGAGATGAGGACAAAGATGCAAGCCCTGAAAGGATGTTCCATGTACAAACAATGCAGCCTGCGGGAAAGCACGTCCCGGGGCAGGAATGAGGTGATTTAGAATGCCAATGCACCCAAGAGCACAACCAAACTTCAGAAACCTATTCTGGTATCCATTTAAGATTACACTGATTACTGCATTACGAACTTTCCCATTCTTTGGTAAGAGATGGGGCGCTAAGATGGGCGCATATCACAATACAGAACATCCTGAATTTTTGGATGATGCAACAAAGAATAGAATGGCCAGAAATGCCCACATTAACGACATCTCAAAACAACAATTCGCACCAGATCGCGTGACTACAGATTTAACGCCAACACTGTGGAAACCTCAAACAGTTCAGTATCCTTATGAAAGACTTGAGGAAATTGAGCCTTGGCTATTCAAGCCAGGTAATTACAATGGGCGAATCGGTATTATTTGGGAAACATGTACTGCTTGCAAGTTATGTGTTACAGCATGTCCTAACGATTGCCTTCACATGAGCACAGAACTACGCGTTGATGTATTGGATAGCGCTGAAGGTGAAGATGCTGGACTTGGTGCAGAACTAGAGGTTGGAGGTAATGCTGCTATGGCAATACCAGGAGTTGCCGACCAACTAGATGCATTCAACCTAGCAACAGAACACAGTGAGGCACCTGAGCAATGGAGATATGCAGAAGTCCTTGACCTATCAGGAGATACTGCAACAGTACGCTGGAATGATTCAGGAGAGGAATCAGATGTCAGTACTTCTGAACTGCGAACCGCTGACGAACAAATTGTTTCTGGAAGAATTGATTTGGGCCGATGTATGTTCTGTGGACTTTGTGCAGAAGCATGTGGCTTCACATCATTCTTTATGACAAACGAATATGATGGTATGTCCGGATTCACTCGTCAAGACCTTTGGATGGATGCTAGCAGAACTCGCCTTCTACCGAATGTCCACCAAGAAGCGGTGGATACGGAATTGGCAAAGAGAGCCACCAAGGAACGTACTAAGCGTGAAAAAGCCGCTGCAAGGGCTGCTACTGAGGAGAGTGCTTGAATGGAAATAGAAGTAATAGCAGAATCAGCGGTGTTCTTTCTATTCGCAACTATAGTAATTCTAGGTGCGGTTGGAATGATACTTGCTCAACGAGTCGCTCATTCCATGCTCTCACTGATTTTCTGTTTCATGGCAGTTTCAGGAATTTTCATCTTAATGGGTGCAGAATTCTTGGCAGCGATTCAAATTTTAGTTTATCTTGCAAGCGTTGGGTTGGTTGTATTATTCGCTATCATGTTAACACGCAGACAAATCTTGGAGGAGGATTTTGAATGAAGTTAATGTCATCTATTACTCGAATCGGCCTAGTAGGTCTTGGATTTATCTTAGTTAGCATTGTTTCTGATGCATCGACATGGCAATCTGCAAAGAACCCTGGCGCATATCCAACCAATGCAGGATTAGCATCTAGTTTATTCGACGAATGGGCACTTCCTTTGATGATACTTGGAGTTTTAATGGCTATCGCAATGATAGGCGCTGCATATCTCGTAAGAGATGAGAGGAGAGAGAATCTTCTTTGGGAATTCAAATCTGATTCTGATGATGGAGGTGAAGAAGAATGATTGATCCAGCATGGGTTTCCGGACTTTCTGCTCTATTGTTCATTATTGGACTAATTGGAGTTTTCACAAGAAAGAATGCCATCATTGTATTGATGTGCATAGAATTAATGCTCAATGCAGCAAATATGCAATTCGCAGCAGCTGCAGTTCACCACGGTGATGCAACCGGTTGGGTTTACGCCCTCTTCGCAATTGCAATCGCCGCTAGTGAGGTTGCTATCGGATTAGCCATCTTCTTGGCTGTTTATGGAAAGCACGAAACGATAACTCTGGACGATATCAATGTCCTGAGTAACTGAGGTGGTATCATGTCTGGTTCAAGTAGTTCAGAAATAGTTCACAGTTCAATGGCCGAGTATGCTCCACTCATCATTTTGTTACCGATGTTGGCAATGCCAGTCATCTTATTCTTAGGTAAGGTTTTCAACACAAATCCTACTTGGAAGAATACACTAAAGGAAGGCGGAATTATCGCTTTAGCAGCAATGGGTGCAGCATTATTTATCGCATTAGCAATTATCAAAGATTACATTGGTAGTTTTTCTAATAATGGCGATATTTACTCTCTAAATTGGTTGAATACTGCCGTTTGGGAAAGTGGTTCAGCAATACCTACCTCAATCTCCTTCGGCTTTGGAATATACATTGACCACATCACTGTAATGCTATTATTCGTTGCAGCATTCCTATGTTTCCTAATCAATATCTTTGCGATTGGATATATGAATACAGATCCAATAAACGATAATAGAAACCATCGCTTCTATGCAGAGTTCGTATTATTTTGTGCTGGAATGCTTGGAATGGTACTTTCGGATTCATTCCTGTGGTTATTCATCTTCTGGGAGTTAATGGGACTTTGTTCATATTTGTTAATTGGTTTCTATTACGAGCGCCCAAGTGCAGCATCGGCTGCAAAGAAAGCATTCATGACCACTCGTATTGGTGATGTATTCTTGATGATTGGGCTTGTCATGCTTTGGGATTTATTCGGTTCATTAGATTATAGCGTTGTCTTTGACTCAGCAAAAATTGCAGCAGTTGATTCTGGTTCTTTGCAATGGGCACTTGGAATGATGTTCATCGGTGCTGTAGGTAAGTCAGCACAATTCCCATTACACGTTTGGCTACCAGATGCTATGGAAGGTCCAACACCAGTATCCGCACTTATTCACGCAGCAACAATGGTCAATGCAGGATTATACCTAGTTGCTCGTATGTTCCCATTCTTTGGTGCAGAATCAATGTCTGGTGAATTGGTTGACTTAGCATTCATTATCGCTTCAATCGGTGGTATTACTGCGGTAATGGCTGCTGGAATTGCATTTGTTCAAATGGATTTGAAGAAGGTCTTAGCATATTCAACAATGAGTCAACTGGCTTATATTTTCACAGGATTAGGTGTGGCTTTGTGGCTTGCAAATACATTAGATTGGCACCACGATGCAGACGCACATACGATTGTAGTCGTTGCATTCGGAGCAGCACTATTCCATCTCTTCAATCACGCGATGGCAAAGGGTATGCTGTTCATGGCAAGTGGTTCAGTAATTCATGAAGTTCATCATGCACATCACCATTTACACCATGATGACCATGGGCATGATGATGACTTTGATGCACAATCGATGGAGAATATGGGAGGCTTAGCAAGTAAGATGCCTATTACTGCTACAGCGATGTTAGTAGGTTCTGCTTCTATTATGGGTCTGCCGCTGATTGGTGGATTCTGGTCAAAAGAAGGAATCATCGCTAATGCTTGGAGAGTTGCTTTGGAAGACCCACGTTTCTTTTTCCCTGCAGCCTGCGTATTAGTCGGTGCTGGAATGACTGGATTTTACATGTCAAGAATGTGGCTCAAGACCTTTGCTGGTAAACCTAGTAACGAAGTTGCTGCACATGTAGGTCCAACCAATACTTGGATCAAGACTCCATTATTCATCTTAACATTCGTAACGCTGTCATCAATTCTATTGGCTGGTATGGGCTTCACACATTGGGCTCCAGATTCAGAATACGGTTTGCTATCCGACAAAGGTTTGGTAGATGGAATCATGTATGAATTGGGCCATGCTTTCGCAAACCATGACGCATTCTTCTTCATACTAACATATGTTGCAATTGCTCTTGGTGCAATTCTTGGACCATTTATGGCAATGTCTCTCTTCGGTGGCAAACTCGAGGATGGAGAAGAATGCAAGCCTTGGTTTAGACCGGTGATTAAACTCAACAATTGGGTTTACGACAAATACCACTGGGACAATAGTGGAATAGCAAATTCTGGCCTCGCAGTCGCTTTACAAAACAGATTGTATATTGACAAGTACTATGATTTGGCAATGGTCAAGATTGTTGCAGGATTTTCCAATAAGGTTGCAGAAGCCGATACAAAAATTATCGATGGCACTGTAAAACAAATAGAAGACAAATCACAAAAGATTTCAACCTCTGTTCGTTCTCTAACAACTGGTTCTGCCCGCGATTACATACTTTGGGTGGCGATAGGAACATTGTTAATTTTCTTCTTTATCTGGGGGGTGGCCTGATTGCAAGACTATATTTCAATGCCTTTGGTCGGATTCCCGATTATTGCGAGCTTAATCATAATGGCAACAGTTTCTAACTTGAGCGAAGAAGTGCGAGAGAAAATGGTCAACCCAATCAGGTGGGCTATCTTGTTATTCTCTTTGGGATTGCTTGGATTGACCACTGCAATGTTCTACAATTATTTCGGTGATTTTAATGGATTTGAAGGGATTGTTTTCAACAGTTATGTGTTTGAGGCAAGATATTCCTGGGTTGATTCCTTAGGAATTAATTGGAGCGTTGGTCTTGATGCACTCTCTTTCCCAATGGTTTGGCTAACAACATTGCTTCTACCGATTACTATTATTGCAACTTGGGATGAAAAGAATGGTGCATATTATCACCCTCTAAT
>JABIGP010000175.1 GCA_018650105.1 Methanobacteriota archaeon | reverse complement strand
GATTCGCCATTAGATGAATTGAGTCAAGGAATGAGACAACGTCTAACCTTAGCCACAGCATTGCTCGGCTCCCCTAACATCCTGCTTCTCGATGAACCATTCAATGGGTTAGATCCTGTTGCAGCACAAGCTTTTTCCCAATTATTACAAAAATTAACTGAAAAGGGCGTTTCTATCGTGATTTCATCTCATCAAGTATCAGGACTTGCTGGAATAATTGATAGAATCGCATTGCTTCATCGTGGACAACTATTGATTGAAGGTGAAATGAAATCTGTTGAAAAAGAATTAGAATTGAGTGATAGATTTGATGTGACAGGGGAATCACAACCACCTTCTGCGCAGTTAATTGAAAAATTAGGAATGGAAATAATTGATTGTGAAACCAATATTGGAAATTGGAAGATGCAAGTGAAAGGTAATCCTGATGGTGTGTTAAAGAATCTTATTGATGAAGGATTTGAGATTGAATCTTGGAAACCGCATGCACCGGATTTGGTTGAAATGTTATGCTCGGCAACAGGACTTAGAGTTGAAGATGTGGGTCTAGAAATTACATCTTCCACATTCCTCCCACTAGCTCAAAGAGAGGTGGAAGAAGAATGAATCGGAAATCTTTCAACAAAATAACTTCCCTAATTGTCAAGGAGAAAATGTTCTCTACTAGGATGTTGATAATGTTCCCAATACTGTTATTGTTTATTCCGGGATTAACATGGGGGTTTTCAGACCCTGACATCGTTCTACCTGGTGGCCATCTCCCCGAAACACCAATGGAAGTCTTATTCTATTCCAGCCTTGGAATTGTCTTTGGTGGAACAATGTGTGCAGTACTAATGTCATTTGATGGCGTAAGCAAGGAAAGAGCAAGTGGAGTTCTAGAAGTAAAATTAGCGCAACCGATGATGCGCTTGCATCAAACACTTGCTTTGGCACGAGGCACTACGATTGCAGTTGTAATTCCAATATTCATTATGATAATTATTTCAATTTTCATCATTCGTTATAGGATGGGGGTCTGGCCAGAAATCATGGATATTGTTGTTCATTTTATTGCAACCGGTTTGATATTAACATGGTACACATTGTTCACATTGATCGCTTCTTCAAAGGCAAGAGAACAGGGGACTGCAATTGCATTTGGTATTGGAATTTGGTTCTTCTTCACATTCTTGTGGGCTTTGGTAACAAGTATGGTTGCCTTTGCTTCGGGAATTGCAATCGGTCAAGAAAGCGACCCTTCTTGGATTGCCTTAGAAGGAACACTTGATTTATTTTCTCCAAATGGAGTATATCATCACATTTTGGAATCGCGATTACCGGAAATACAACGTGGAGTTTCTGGATGGCAAGTTTGGATAATGGCAATTGCTTGGACAATATTGCCACTTTGGATTCTCGCAAGGCGAATGGAAGATTTAGTTCCTTGAATGCAATTTTAGTTGCCCCTTAAGGGGCAAGTGTATTAGACAACACCCAGTATCTATGGACATGGCAGGAATGGAAGCCCGACTGAAATTTTCAGCATTGATTCTCATCACAACCATGTTGTTGATGTCGTTTACACCATTGCAGTATCAAGAAAATATTACTGAAGACATATTTTCTTCAAATGTTGAGGCGAGAGAAGATGATGTGGGACAAGTCAATTGCACAGGAATAACTTTTGAAGATTTATTCGATTATGATTTTGCACGCTTTGACATTGATATTCTTGAGGATTGGGCGAGTGCAGAAACTTTTGCAAACTCTTGGGTAAACGGCTCAAAAGCATCAACAGTTAGAGAAAATCTTGATGATTTAATAGGCTCTCAAAATGTTCCAGGGGGTAGTAATGGCTACATTAGTACTGATGAAAGAGATGCGGTTAGAGCAATTGGTCCAGATTGTATTGCCGATATGGATACAAGAATCGGATTAAAAGAAGGCGTTGCACACCGCAATGGTGTTGATTGGAACAATTGGAGTTTCGTGCAGGATGGAATCGCATTAGATGAAATAAATCTCGTTCCATCTGATCACGAAGAAAAAAGAACATGTCAAAACTTGTTAGCGAATAGCGGCTGTTATGAAGTACCTGTTGAGGCTACTGATGATTTAGAAATCAGTATGTTAGTTGCTGAAGATAAAACATATAATTCAGTGTTTAACAAATTATCTAACAGTGGTGTTTCTGATTTTACTTTGGCAATAAATGTTACAAATGTATCTGATGCGATCTTTGTATTCACATTCCCAATAACACAGGGATTGAGAGTTGTTGAATTCTCAACAATGGATGACGGCATCCAAAATGATGCTCTTGAAACACCGGTTGTTGAATACCTTCCTGATGGCAGACTGAGAGTCTCTGTAGATGTTGAATATCCAACTTCTAACTACCCATCTATTCGTGAGATATACAT
>JABIGP010000193.1 GCA_018650105.1 Methanobacteriota archaeon | reverse complement strand
GCTACCGACGCGTGGAATGTCGGTACAAAGGGTATCGCGTGGGGTGATTTTAGGCATTAGTATTTGATGTAAGCACTATTGGGAAGAATAGAGAGAGACGTATTATGACAAAGACAACGAAGAAGAAAATCATCTCATTCTCATTGATAATATTTGGAATACTTGTACTCATTACAGGGATTATGATGATTCAAACTGGATTCGCAACCTTTGATGACGACGAACCTAGAGTTTGGCTCTACATTGGAGGTATTTTTACAATAATTGGAGGCGTTTTCTTGACAGTTGGTGGAATGATATATCTTAACTTCGAGCGTTTGAAAAAGAAGGCACTTAGTACAGCTGGCAAGATTGCTGATGCTGTTGAAGAAGAGAGAATACAAGACAAAAAGTGATGCCTTCGTTAGAAGATAATACAACTCAAGTAGGGTCTCATACAGTCAACTGACATATCATTTCCACGAAATCGCAAGGGTTCTTCCAAACCCCTCAAGACATTATGGATGAGTACAGTGGGTGTTCAGTCCACCAGTATACTGCCTACCGTTTGAAACTATGGTGTGTGGAAGGGCCCTTTGAAACGGAATCTAATTTGATTCGATTTCTGTTCGAAACGCTTCGATAATCAACACACTCAATCATCTTACCTTTTCCAATACTGAATGTCGGAGTTCAAAATATATACTTAACAACATTACGAGAAAACATGGCAGCCACTGATCTTGGATTGATTGGTGCAATTTTGATGATTGCAGTAGGCGCAATGACGCTTTATTTTGTAAGGAATAATAAAAAATTGATGTGGAATCAACGTCTCGGCGCACATATTATTTGTTGGTTATTTCTTGCCAAGGGAATCGGTAGTGCCGCTGCTTCATTCTTGATTGCAGATGGTGTTTTGTTCGATTCTGGAGGATATTGGCAATTTACTTTCTCCTTACTTTGGCTGATGGACATCCTCTTCACTGCCGGAATGCTTGGATTATGTTTGGTATTCCCCATACCGATTCTGCGTAATAAGAAACATCTAAAAATAGCATTTACCGCAATAGCAGTATTCACCGCCTATAGGATAATACTCTTCATGGTAGGCTTTGGAGTTACAATACTGGAATTGAGCGGAATTACATATCTTATTTGTGGTATTGTTTGGGGCACTGTGTATATTCGATTCCGTTTAGCGCCAGTGGAAAAAAGAAACCAGAGTACTGAGAATATCGCCTTGGCTGCTGGTCTATTATTGATTTTCCATCTTGGACACATCTGGTTTTCATGGCCAGGATTAATATTGCGTGCCGAATATTTCTATAACTTAGACCTCATGGATGGAATTTCTCATCGTTCAGTTGAATATTTTTGGCAAGCTTGTTATGCATTTTCGATTGGACTTGGGATGATGCTATGCGCTATTGAAGTCAAACAATTAGTCAATGGTAGGGCAAATCAGTTTACATATGCAATGATTACATATTTCACACTTGGATTCATTGGATATACCATCTTATCGTCTGCTTCCGACGCTTTCTGGTGGGCTTCTGGAGAACAAACACTTGCACAGATTTGGATTACCCTTACTTCATCGATGCACTTTACAATCCTTCGACCACTAATTGGAATGTATGTACTGTTAAGGTTTGGATTATTTGATACAAGTGAAGATATGAAACCGAAAGCAAAGATGATGGTAATTATATTGATTGTAATAGCAACATCTGCCCTGCTTGAATTAGTTCAAGCCATTGTTCCAATGAATGAAATGCTTTCAGCCGCACTTCTTGGTATCATTGTGGCATTTGGAATTGGTTGGGAAGAGCGTTCTTTTGATAATTTAGTAAATGCTCCATCGAGTATGAGAGATGGAGTTGAGGATAAATGGTACCCACATATTGAGTTAGAGGAATCACTGTTCAAGGGCCTGGATATCGGTATGGCCCTTTTGGTGTCTGCATTCTTACTAATTGCATATTTACAATGGCAAACCAATGCGATTTTCGAGTTAGCGGTGCGTAGGGTCAATGGAGAGTGGTGATTTTGAGCGATGAAACTATTCTACAAGACCTCTTTTCTGAAGACGCCCCGAAAAAGACAATTTTCGCTCTTTACGGAGTAGTTATGTTGATGATGTCCTATCATGCGTTGGTATATTTTGTCGTTGATGCAGAAAAAATCATTGCCCGTAATGATGTACAGGAGTATTCAGTTGACTTTTTAGAGAACACTTCAATTTCGTCGGAATCAAGAGTTGTGGTCGATGGAGAACCCGAAACATTAGAGTTTACAGCAGATGAAAATTTGTATACTACATTCAATGGTTTTGGCTATCTCGAAATTACAGTTTCATATGCTGAAACAGGAGGCGTTCTCGGTGGCTCTTGTGATACGGTTAGTGTCGATATCCCCCCTACCGGCGCATCAGCCGATTGGCAACATCCAAGTAACATATTAGCTGGAAATAGTGATGATTGTAGCGACATAAACCTCTACATTGTAATCTTTCAGGAATACAATGGTGAATCACTCACAATTGCTGGTGGGGACCCAGAGGCAATCACCTCCCAGTGGACCAATAATGAGTATGGCAGTGGTACTTTCTCCATAAATCTCAATGTTGATGCTACTTCACCTAACCCTGTCGGTCCTCAAGATGATGATGAAGAAATTACAGTTACTTGGAGCGCCCATTTCTTTAACGTTGTTATTGAAGAAAAATAACTGCCAAATCATAGGGTAGTGTATGAAAAGACCCACTGCTAACCCTTCGATTTTCAATTAACTTTGCAATGGGTATTCGGATGAATCCTTTGCAATCATCCGAATCAACTATTTCATGCACTGATTAAAACAATATGCCGTATTACATTTTAATAGAACAATGCCTACGGAGCGGTATATGAAAGGGGCAAAACTAATCTCATTTTCGTTTGCAATTATTTTGTTATCTTCTGTTGGTGCACAAGATACTGATGGCGACGGCTATGATGACGAATACGACCATCGAGACGATGTGGATGCCACAGTGATGCTGAAACTTCAACAATTCAATACATCTGAGTCCGAAGAATGGGATAGTTCAAACGGAGCACCTGATATTTGGTTCAAAGTATGTGTTGATGCAGACCAAGAACGTATTGATTGCTATGATAGTGAGGTTTGGCAAAACACGTATTCTCTTGATGATGATTGGAATTTGTCAATTAACATCCCTGACGATTCATCATTAATCACATTCACAATTCAGTGTAGAGATGATGATATAGCAAATGATGACGAATGCGATATGAATTCCGATGTAGATGAATGGGAACTCGTGTTTGTTTTCGACTGGCTGAATGAATATTCTATGGAATACAATGGTTCTGGATTCCTTGACAATGACACCAGTTGGAAAAATGCTGCATCACAGTGGGAAGTAATTTCTCCAACCACTATCACTGTCGATTCCGATGGCGATGGTTATGAGGACAGTATTGACGCATTTGATTATGATGAAACACAACACTCTGATTCCGATGGCGATGGATATGGTGACAATGCATCAGGAAATAATTTTGATGCCTTTCCACAGGACTCTACCCAATGGACCGATGCAGATGGTGATGGTTACGGAGATAATCCATCGGGTACTAACGGAGACAAATTCCCTCAAGATTCTACTCAATGGTTTGATTCGGATGGTGATGGATATGGTGACAATGCATCAGGAAATAATTCTGATGCCTTTCCACAGTACTCTACCCAATGGACCGATGCAGATGGTGATGGTTACGGAGATAATCCATCGGGTACTAACGGAGACAAATTCCCTCAAGATTCTACTCAATGGTTTG
>JABIGP010000095.1 GCA_018650105.1 Methanobacteriota archaeon | reverse complement strand
GGAATACTTGGATTCGGTTATGGTGCAATGTTCAGCCAAAGAATTGGTGAAGAAGGCGAGATATATGTCGCTGATGAACAAATCCAAGAAGCAGTTATACAAGCCACGATGGCGATGCCAGTAGTGGAAAAACAAAGTCAAAGTGGCTTACTCAAAGCCACTAATGAGATAGTTGCAAAGAAAGAAGAGCAACTGGAAATCGTTGAAGAAGTTGAAGAGGATTCAGTAATCGAAGAATCTGATGATGAAGTAATAGAAATTGAACAACCAGCACCAATTATTGCACCAGCAGAAATTCAGCCTATTCATAATGGCTTGATTGAAACTGCTGATGGTTTTGCCATCAGACTACCTGGTGATGTGGTACAAAACATCTTGAATTCAATCAACAATACTCCACATGAAGGGTTCAAGCCGGTATTAGGTTTCTCACCTTCTGGACAAGTGATGCTAAACTTTGAAACTGAATGAATAGATTCAGTCGCGAGTTGCTGCTCCTTCATCGCCAGCATTGATTCTAGGTGCGCTAGATTGAGGACTGCTTGGGTATGCGCCCCAATAGGCCTCTCTTGCTTCTTGGTTGATTTGCATACATAGAACGACATCTGAATCTCTTGCAGGCATTATCTCGCTTCCATTGAGATGATTAATAATGGGTTCAATATTACTTAAATTCATCAAACCCCAACCTGTTTGAGTGCAAGGTGCAACTGGAGAAATAGGCATTGTACCACTGGTAGGATCCCAATCCAAATTAGGATACCATCCGCTCAAGTTTATCGCTTCGCGCACATCATAATTCTTTATTTGAATTGGATTTCCTTCATTATCAGTTCCATTAACCAAATTGCCAGAACGATTGGAAGGGGAAGCTCCACTACCATCATCAGAAAATTGGTTTCTTAATTCCTCTAATACGAAAGAAATTATTCCAGCGGTCCTCGGTGTAGCAAACGAAGTACCTGAGGTTTCATGATAACCATTGACATCTTGGTGATTTGGCAATACTTGTGTCCAATCTGCCGAGATATCAGGATAGGAGCCTGACATTATTTCTTTTTGGTCATCACCTTCTTCAGCATAACCTGCAATACCAATACTCCATGGCGGCCCTGCTGTTGCATCCTGCACAGCAGGCGATGGCGAATTATCTGCTGCACCTGCATGAAGTTTCATTTGAGATACTACTGCCTCCTTTGTACCTAATTCAATTCCTGGAACTGGAAGCGAACCTGGTGCCCCAAAGGATGTTGTTATTACATCAACAAGTGGTTGATTAGCCGCTGCAAGAACTGCTTCTGTACTAAACCCTTCAACGAAGAATATCACAGCATTAGGATTTGCATTTACTACCGCACCGGTAACTGCTGAGCCATGGCCATCATTTGGGTCATCCAATATTGGCGTTCCATCTCCTTCTGTCCAATCTGGAGATTTGCCAAAAATTCGAGTTCCTTCAAAGTAAACTACATCGTTTGAACCAATAAGGTCCCAGCATCCCTCTCTATCTGCATCAACTCTCTCTTGATATGTGCCTTCAAAGGTTAATTCACAGGTAATTGTGACGCCGAATTGTTGCCCTAGCCACGCTGGTAATGTTTCATTACTGCGAAAATGATCATGATATACGTTTATTCCCGTATCGATTGGTGCCACTACTGAAAATGGCCTCCATTTGTCATCCTCTTGTTGCATTACAACTTCTGAAGTATCTTTATCCGAAGTTGTGCTCATCGCTATACCAAGAACAACTGTTGATAGAAGTAGAGTTGACAATAATGCCCCCATCATCCGATTAGGAGGAATTGCTTCAACCTCGATAATTGCATCCGATACATCGTCAATAACATCACCGGACATGCTTCTGCCTCAAATATTACCTTCTTCAACACTACGCCTAATTGAAAGGGTCAAGCCTCATGGCTTCAACATGGACGAAAGGTCACAACGCTTGGTTTGGATAGACCTTGAAATGACTGGCCTAGATATTGAAACTGAGTCCATTATAGAAATTGCTACAGTGATAACCGATGGACAATTGAATATCCTCGCTGAAGGTCCAAATCTAGCAATTAGTGTCAGTGAAGAGTTATTGGCGAATATGGATGAGTGGAATACAAGCCACCACACACAGAGTGGGTTAGTGGAAAGAGTTCGTAATCAATCAGTTTCAACTGAAGAAGCCGAAAGGCAAACAATTGAATTCATATCAAAATGGGTCGATAAGGGAGTTGCGCCATTATGCGGCAATTCCATTTGGAATGACCGTAAATTCATGGAAAAGGAAATGAAGCAACTAGTACAATACCTACACTATAGAATGATAGATGTCTCTACTATCAAAGAATTATCAAAGCGATGGTATCCTGAAATTGAAGGATTTCAAAAGAAGGGGAGCCACCTTGCTCTTGACGATATTTTAGAATCGATTGAAGAGTTGAAATACTTCAGAAACAAACTATTCAAGGATTGAATTATTCTTCCTCAGTGGTTTGTTTCTGTTCTGAAATAATACTCTTTTTAGGCATCATTCTGTAGGCGAAAACTGATGCACATAGAGCAATAAATCCTGCAATAAGAGATGATGCTTGCATTCCTTCAATAAATGCAATACGTGCATTTTCAATCAATACATCTCCCATCGGATCTCCTTTCATCTTTAGTTCCCGGCCAATTCTTATCGCCGCTGGGAAGGAGTTATTGATCTCACTAGACATAGGACCTAATCCGTCAGGAATAACTATGCTTCTTTGATACAGTTCATTCAACGCACTACCACCTATTGCGATACCCAAAGCCCCTCCAACCTCTCGGCTAGCATCATTAGTAGCACTACCAACTCCAGCCTTGTCTTCTGGTATTGCATCCATGACAACAGTTGTTGATGGCGCCATAGTCAAACCCATACCAAGACCAAGGAACCAAAACATCAGTGCCAACATTATGTATGGTGTATCTATTGAAACCTGCGAGAATATTGCCAATGCCAGAGTGACCAATAATAATCCAGTTCCTACAACACGGTTAACACCGAATTTTGAAACCAATTTGTCACTATTAGCTGCTGCTGGCATTAATCCGAAAGGTAGTGGGAAGAAACGTATTGCCGCTTCAAATGGTGAATATCCTCTCACCAATTGGAAGTGTAACATCTGCATAAACATGAATGAAAACATTACGAAAAATGCTAGACTGATTGCCACAAGTCCTACTGAATATCCTCTATTAGAGAAAAAGGACATTGGCAATAT
>JABIGP010000218.1 GCA_018650105.1 Methanobacteriota archaeon | reverse complement strand
CCAAACCTTTCAAAATCACGTGCAGCTTCAAGAAACAGACCTTTGCGATTTAGATGGAAATGGTTGTCTGTGATTGGCCCATCCCACAATTTGGACAACTCATACACAGTATTCACCTATTACCGCCACTAGGTTGTGGCTATTCTCACTTGCGATGAATTACACATCAATTCAGATTCTTTGGATGAAATATCCATTTTCAGAAAAATTATTTTTCCAGTAAACTGCAGCCATTGCAACCATCTTTGGTGAATGAGCACCAGTTGCAATACAGCGGCCATTAGGCCAAACATGTAATTCAAGGTCGTGTCTTGAATCATCAATAATTGAACAACCCAGACGGGCGTCATATTGTGCCTCTCCGGCTCCAATTTTACCAGTTATTGTCTCAACTGCAATGGTTTCTTCTAAATCAAATGAAGCGACCATAGTACCAATTTCTGTAGTAAGACCTGAATCATCTAATCCCATTTGCAAGAGAAATTCCTTTGCAGCGATACGTGCAGTTTCAATGCGCTGAGTCCCATGAACTACGATCTTCCCTTCAGCATCGACTACAATCGTAGCACGTGGAGCATCTAGTATCTTGATTACAACCCCTCCAGTGGCCGTTCCACCAAGTTGAGCAACAACTGCATCTTGGTCAACCGGTACACGTGGGATAAAACGAACCAGTTGATTTTCAACACGTACTTCTATTCCTGCTGGTGCCATATTCACTCCTCCTCTGTACCGTCCGAAACGGTAGGAGATGAAGTAATCTCCTCAACATCATGTTGCTCGTTTAATGCCGAAAAGATTGCATTTCTCCATGGTAGGTGCATTGGTAGTATTAGAGTGGCATCATCTCCATGCTTTTTTCTTAAATCAGCTAATGCACCACGTAATCGCTTAGCGAATCTATTATCTCTATAGGAAGAGATTGACTCATTGATTAGCCATTCTGATAGTTGCCACCAAGTTAGCGCTAAGACGCTGGCTGAGCCCATGTTTTTTGTGACACCTTTGGGAGGGTTTCTCGCTTTTGAGATATTCTGCTTCATCCTTTTACGCCATTTACCGCCGAGGCTAATCATTCCAAGCAATTTCCTCCAATGAGAAACAACCTTTGCTTCATTGCTTAGATGCTCTAACCATTCGTCATCTTCCGCTGTTGGTTCAATAAAATATACAGGTCTTTCATGCCGGACCGCATTACGATGCAAACGTCGTGGTTCTGGGTCTGGGAATCTTCCGGAAACGACTCCTTCTAATTCGGTCACATCATCGAGATAAATCGCTAATGCTCCACCTGAAAGTAGGCTATGATTGAGATTTACTCCCGGAGATTCTGCCTCATCTATTTCTTCCTGCTCCCATAGTTCAACCACATCGGGTGCTTCGAGTAAGGCAATGCCTTCCCATTCTTCACGCGGCCTCATCTTTAGGGGGAAAATTACCGTAGGTAATGTTCCGTGGAGGATTATTCTGCCGCCATCCGGATCTGACCATTCAAGGTCCTCCCATGCCAAAAGCGGTTGCAATTTTGCCACCTTCATTGGTTCTTTACCCAATCTTGTAATGCTTCAATACTCCATCCTTGGTCAAAGTAACCTTGGATTTCTGCTTGAGACCATTGAGGGAAAGTTTCCAATGCTTTGGCCATTGTAGGATCTACATTTGCCGCAGGGGATTCATTATGAGCCGGTAATTCTGCATAGGTCTTACCTTCTACTTCATCCTCATATTCATCATCGTAAAGTTCGGATGATGAACCGCCTCCATCTTGACCACGCTTGATCAATATGACTACAAGACCCAACAGAACAAGAGCGATAATACCTACAATTGCCAATATCAGAGCCATACTGCCCGAATCAGATGCTTCTTGGACCTTGACATTGAATTTATCCTCGACTGAACCATCAAACATATTTTCACTTGATTCATTATTCACAATGATGTAATACATTCCAGTAGTTGCACTTGGGAAGGCCTCAAGTTCGATTGTAAACCAATCAGATTCTCCGATTGCTAACACATCTGTTTCAATCAATCCAACCTCTGCCGGTATTCCATCATTGATTACAGACTTGATTATGAGACTTGCTGCACCGCTCATAGTACCAGTATTTCTGATTTCAACTTCTAGTGTAGGTTTTTGACCAACAGTAGGACTTGAAGGGTTCATTTTGACATTTAACACATCAAACTTCGCTGCTTCATGAATGAAATTGTAAATCGATTTGTGAGAAACCTCTCCAGATACCATATGACCTACTGAACCATCTTCTTGCGGACCACCGCCGAGAATAATTTGAGAACCTGCTGAATCCACACCTTCAATCCAGAATATTACTTCTACACCGATAATATCTTCAGCAGCTGGGTCATATTGTCCTTCTTCAAGTGGCCATAAATCAATACAATCTGCTGTTGCGAAGTATGATCCACCTGTTGGTAACAAGTTGAGGGTAGCCGTCATTTCGTCACTTCCATGTGTAGATCTATATTTGCCCCAAGCAATGTCATTTGCAGGGTCATCAAAGAACTTCCAAGCGACTTGAACATCACCAGGGAAGAGCGCTTCTTGCTCTTCAATAATCACTTCAACGTCAATACAATGATAGTTTGCTGTAGAAATGAATCCTTCTAATAATTCTCCAGTCGCTCCTTTCTTTGCAGTCCAAGAGTTGGTTGCAACACGAGGAGAATTACTGTCGACCTTAATGTTGAATGAAGCACATCCAAATGAGGACGAACTAGAACATAATCCAGAGGTTGTATCGATTGCACCGTTTGGTAAATCAATCAACTCAAATGTATATCTGTAATCATTTGTTACCGGAGGTGCTGTAATGTTAATTGTAAATTCTCCACCGGTGAAATTGTGATAGAATGTTTCTCCTGGATATGCAATATATCCCTTCGCACCATTCATTTGTGCATCTTCACGAATCACCTTCAATGTCATTTCAACTTCAGGCTTAATGTATACGCTGTCGTAAATACCGTCAACATATGCATATTGTCCAGTAAATGATATGATATCACCTGGATAAACGAATCCTTTTCTTACATCTGCTGTGAAAGGTTCACTTTCGTCAGCAAATACTGGAGTAATCATCAGGTCATTGGTTTCATCAGTTCTGAAATCAAGTTGAATTCCGTCACTGTAAAACCATGACTGAATATGACGGCCTGAAACAGGTAACATTCTGTACCTAGGGTTATCCAAATCTTGCATATAGAGAACTGGCGTATTCAAGGTATTGCCTTCACCTAGTACACCCCAATCAATTCTAATTGGCAAATCAAGATAGAAATTTGATTCAAATGTATCAACTAGATGACCGCCATCCATTCTTAGCAAGCGAGGGCCTTCATTATCTGCATCCTCTTCGATGATGTCAATCCATTGGCTGTCCGTCCAGGCGGTTTCATTACGAGGGAAATACCACAAAGTCATATCCTCGCGTGAATCATCTAAATCAACTCTAATGTAATCAACATCACGCCATCCGTTGTCATCTCCA
Organism: Methanobacteriota archaeon; assembly: GCA_018650105.1. Lineage (GTDB taxonomy): Archaea > Thermoplasmatota > Poseidoniia > Poseidoniales > Poseidoniaceae > MGIIa-L1. The sequence goes on along the minus strand of JABIGP010000218.1, from coordinate 867 downwards.
GCTTCTACTATCAAGTGATATTCATTTCCAGCATACATTGTCTGGTTCCAATCTCCTTCCCATATCGCTGCTTGGTTAGAATTGATGAATCTATTACCGGTTGAATCATCGATAAAGAAATTTCTAATGATAGGGTTCTTGGATGACATTGAGACATAAGTCACATAATCATTCTCAAATCCAGGAGCGCCACCATCGATTGGGTTACCCGCTAAGTCAAATCCTTCGACCCACAAACTAACCTTTCCAACAGGGTCTTGTCCTTCATTAGCATAATCATTGTATTCTCCTGAATAATTAGAATTTGGAACTTCACCATCACTGGTTAAGGTGATACTGATATATTCGTCAGCACTTGCCATTCCATCATCATTTGAATCATGGTCATGCTCAACCCAAATATGTAATTCCAAATTTTCAGGAGGGTTTGGCAAATCTTGCGCTTGCATTCTTATCTTCTGTGTTGCTGATGGAACTACCCAAGTATCGTCAACTAGAGTTCTCCAGTTGCTATTTACATTCGGGTCTACTTGACCATTCAAAACTTGCATATTTATCAAATTAGGATCGTATGTATCAATAGTTAAATTGAATGGAATTGCACATTCAGCATCTGGTCTAAGAGATAGACTTGGGCAAAGAGTATCTCCACCTTCGTATCCATCTATATTGAATCGGTATGTTTCTTCTCCTGCAGCTGTTGAACCTAAGTCAATGGTCCAATCAAAATCACCACCAATAACTCCAGATTGGTTTGCTACTTCTTCCCATTCTGTTGTTACATTACCTTCAGTATTATTGATATGGCGTAATTCTAATGTCATGTAGTAACTTGTTGGGTCCGGTGATGCATCCAAATCTTGTAAT
>JABIGP010000129.1 GCA_018650105.1 Methanobacteriota archaeon | reverse complement strand
TTTCCTTGGACAGCAGGATTAATTGAAATCCGAGCAGATCATTTGACATTAAATGCGACATATAACATAACGGTCACACCTGGTCAGGCTAACACATTGCGTATTACGACACTATCACCACAAGTATTGCAACCCTATACACTAGTGGCTAACGAAGTTGATTCAAGAGGAAATGAGCGGATTAGCAGCGAAGTAGTATGGACTATTGATGGAGTATATATTGGCCAAGGAAGTCCTCAATGGATTGCAGATGATATTGGAACTGCGAATATTAAAGCACGATTGAATCAGATGGAAACCAATGAAGCCGTTGAAGTAAACCCCGGTTCTCCTTTTGAATTTATTTTCCCTGAAGGAATTCAAGTACGTTCAGGGCAATCAGTATTATTGGAGCCTGAATTAGTTGATGCTAACGGTTTTGCAATGAATCGTTCAGCCGCTGGCTCAGTAGCATGGTATGCAGAAAATGGTTCGGTTAACAGCCAAGGTCTGTATCAGGCATCAGTGCCGGGTCTATGGAATATCTCAATCACAGCAGGTGGTATTATTGGTAACGGCAGCATATTTGTAGTCCCTGCAAATGCATTAATTTCCCAATTGGTAATAATGGAAGATTTGGAATCATATTCTGCTGGAACTGCGTATGAAGTCGCAACTATTAGAACAGATAACAATGGTTATTCTGGTTATGTAATTCCACCATTATCAAATTGGTCAATTACAAGTGGAGGACTTCACTATGAAGATGAAAAGATTTGGTGGACTCCAAGTTCTACAGGGCAAGTCACAATACAAGTGATTGATGAAGACGTACTTTCAAGTTTAGAAGTAAATGTCGTCCATGGAAATGCAATTGATGCAATTCTTTCATTTAGCAAATCTCATTTAACTGCGGGAAATCAATGTGTAGTCGTCTTTGAAGCAGTTGACCGTTCAGGAAACTATTGGCCAGTAAATGCAGAAATCACATTATCTTCAGGAAATGCTTCATTGACTCAGATTGAATCAGATCACGCTGTATTTAATCCACAATCAGTCGGAATTTGGAGATTTGAGGGTACTTGGTTTGATAATAATACAGATTCAAGATATAATGTCGCAAATCAAATAGAAGTTTCTCATGGTAAACTTGCATTCATTCACCTAAATGGAGGCTCGATGATACTCCCGGCAGATACCCCATTTTTATTGGAGCCACAATTTGCAGATGCCTACGGAAACGAAATATTGGGGGTTGATGTCAATTGGACAATAGATGATGTTGACTCTACCTTAGAGATGATATTATCACAAGGTTATTTTTCTTCATCAGTTGTTGGTGGTCATGAAATTAGAGCAAATGCTGATGGTATTTTTGCAACGATTAGATTTACAGTAGTTGCAGGTTCTGCACAACATTTGATTTCTGACAAGGATGCAGGATTTGTCGCAATAGCCGGTGAAAGTATTGACATGTTTGTACAAGTGGTTGATGTTCATGGAAATACCGGGCCTAGTAATGACTTATCCAGTGATTTGGATACGGAGATTGGCACTTTGGAAACCTCCTCTGCAGGTGTCGGATATTGGTCCTTCACCGGAAAAACAGCGGGAGAATATGTGCTGACGATAGAAGAAGGAGATGCATCTCGTGATATTGAATTGACGATATTGCCGGGTAATGCAATTCGTATAATTGCAGAACTTGATAGTGATTCATTAGCACAGGGAGATGTATTCTTGTATAGGGCAAATGGAATAGATTCTTTTGGTAATGAAGTGACAATAGACGAAGCGAATACTACTGTTTCATGCTCAGCAGGACCAACATCTCATGTGACTGGAGATACTTGGGAAGTAGAAATTACAACTGCTGGAAACGATAGATATTGTACTATAATGTGGAACGGATTAATGGCTAAAAATTTCTTTGATGTAGAATCTGTATTACTTGGTGGTGCAGTTGGTTCAACCAATACTGCAATGGGACTAGGAGCATTCCTTCTATCATTGATTTTGGTTACTTTAATTGTTCTAATACGTAAGGCAAACCAAGTTTCTGAAGAGGATTGGGTTGAAGATGCATTTGATTATGATGAAGATAAAATCGAGACTACAACAACGCAGGATGATGACGCTACTGAGGAACCAAAATCCGAAGAACAATCCAATGGAGAATGGATCGATGCAGAAATGAGAACAAAATTAGCAACAGCGGCTGCAGAAATAGGTGTCATGCAAGCAGCACCAGGTACAGAACAAGGTGCCACTGGGTGGTATGTTGATGTCAGTGAAGAAGTACAATATTGGGATGTTTCCAGCGATGGGACTTGGTCCAGAGTCTCTTGAACAACGATTATCATTCAGATAATTGTGCAATAACTTTCATTTCAACAGCAATAGGAGTAGGTAATGCTCGAATTGCTAAAGTCGTTCTAGTAGGGCCAATTTGACCTAATGTTTCGGCCCACACTTCATTGTAGCCTTGGAAATCTCTTTTCATATCAACTAAGAATGTAGTGACATCAATAACTTGGTCAAGTGATGAACCAGCCTCTTCTAAGATACGGGAAATATTATCGATTACTGCATGTGTTTGAGCTTTGATATCATAATCGAGCGGCTCCCCATCTTCATCATGTATTGGACCGCCTGGAATTGAATTGTCTAAGGCTTGACGAGGGCCTACACCTGAAAGATATAACAAATCTCCAACTCTTCTCGCATGAGGGTATGCTCCCACTGGCTTAGGTGCTGATTCAGTATTTACAGAACCATCAGCAGTGGTTGGTTCCCATAAGTCTGGTCCATTATCTTCAACAATTAACTCATCATCAATTTCTTCTAATGAATCATCCATATCCGTTGTTTCTAAATCGCTTGATTCTAGAACACCGCGGTCACCATGGAAATATTCCACATCATCTTCATCGTATTCTTTGTCGCCAGTTCCGCAAGAAGTTGGGTCCAAATGTATTACAGCAGCCCCAGCGCCATGAATTGCCTCATATGCCAACACTTCGCCAGTCAGATCATTTCTGTTGTCATTCATTGCAGAAAGCCACCACATAGGTTTGAATGCGACCACTTTTCGAACTCGGATTTGTTCTTGAATGGTTCGTGATAATTGTCCAACATCCTCAAGGCGACCCATTTCAACCAGTTCGAGAATTTTACTATTCCATTCATCATCTTTCAATGAGTGAATTTTGTCATCTTCAGGTGCAATATTTTCGGTGAACATTCGGTTAGAAAGTGACATAGCAGTAATTGCAATTGCCTTACGGCCAGTACTACGAACAACATCAAGACATGCTTTTGCAAGCACTGATGTTTCAGAACGATTTGCATAAACGTTTGATGATACGATGACCGCAGGAATTGCATTATCTGGATTCAATAGTTTTAGGGCAACAACAGAGCCAACATCTATTGGAAATCCATAGTAGTTTACTGTGCGACTTTTCAGTCCTCGCTGATGATTTGCTTCATTCCAAGCATTAGCAAATTCGGCATCAATCTTGAAAGAATATGGAATAGAGCCGAGGTCATGGAAATCATGGTCAACCATTACCCATTCAGGATTTGGGTCGGCTTGTATTTGATGCCCGATTATACTCGGCCAAGTAGTTGAGTAAATAATTAACAAGTCTGCTTCACTGTTTTTGATACGAAGGGCCGCTTCATCGAATGCAGCCCTCAGATTAGTCCAACCAGGGTTTTGTTCTGGAACTAAGTAGGTATGAGGATGAACAGGAACAATATACGAACCAATAATCTCTCCTTCACTCATTGTGATTCCCCCTCATGCTTGTAACAAGGCCATTCAACGACGGCATTACCAGTTCCAATAATCGTCCCATATCCATGCAATATGGCAGGGTATTCCGGTGTATCTAATGCCGAAATCAGCCACGACAAACCGCCGCCATCACTTTCCGCAATCGCTTGTTCAATAAATTCGGGCATTTCATCTAGGATTCTTTGCGTTTGGCCACTACGAATATAATCGATAATTCTCATGTCCCAAAGATGCATTGCATGACTGGTGATATGCTCTTTGCTCATGTCTTCGGGAATTTCTGCTTCGGTGGTAAAGTGGCGATGAGATAACGAATTACTCGCCAGCAATATTGCCTTCTTGCCACTTTCCTCAATAGTTTCTCTAGTGATTCTTCCAAGTTCAATCATCATCTCTTGCATCACTTCTGGAGAATAATAATCAGTTGAACGGTTTGAAGAAATAACAACAAGCGGCTTATCCCATTTTGGATTGAATAAATGGCCAGTAGTAATGGTTCCATAATCAACTCTGAAATCAGGATTTTCCATCATTTTTACAGATAGTCCTGATTTTTCGGCCTTATCGTGGATTTGTTTTGCTAATTTCACATCAACATTTAGGTCATAATGATACCTAAAGAGGTTAGGGAATACAGGGTCTACGCTCAAACTTTGGAAGTTTTCCAGTCCTAAAAAATGGGTTCCGACATATGTTTGCCAATGGGGTGAAAGGATTACTATTACATCATGTTCAATCGCTGAAATAGATTCGCGAAGTCTTTCATAACCCCAACGTAATTGTTCCCATCCCCCTTCAGATGTAGGTTCATTTTGGTCTGGATTTTCAGCATAAACAAGATGCGGCGGGTGTGGTGCTATGCATCCTGCGACAATTTTGCCCTTCGCCATGTGACTATGCAAAGGGCAAGGGTCTTTATCGCATTCGGCGAATGCTTTGATTTCTAACGCTGAAAACCCGAAGACTCAAGGACAAATCGCACCTCGCCCACAATATGGCTGAACCTGAGATAGAAGTGGCTTCTATTGCTGTTGAAGCTGAAAAGAATTCCAGTGAGGATTGGCTTCCTGACACTTTGCGCCATGCAATATCGCCTATGCTCATTGGTGTATTATTCGGTGTCTTTTGGGAAACGATTATTTTACCAAAATTACCCTACGGCTTCCCTTCTCCGGTTCAAGGGGCTATTATTTTGGCCTTGGTATTCTCACCTTTGATGTACAAATTCTTATTGCCGGATAAGAAAGGTGATTGGAAGGAATACGCCATGGGATTAGGTGCTCTTGGATTTGTCTATACACTGATATGGTTTACTCAAGTAGGTCCATTACTTTGCGGTGGCTATCTTTCAGTATTGGTTTGGATTTGGATAAACAGTATATGGTGGAAATATGAATT
>JABIGP010000212.1 GCA_018650105.1 Methanobacteriota archaeon | reverse complement strand
GAGATGTAATAACGAGCGAGACGACGAATCTTTGCCTCTGATAGTTCCAGTGAACGCTTGTTGTGAAGGTCCTTGTGATTTCCAGAACCAAGGTGATTGATGATAGCAACTGCTTGGCGCATAAGATTCATCATGTCCTCTGGATACTTTCCACCAACATCATTGTCAGCTAATAGTTTCCCAATGCGCATTCCAATTACAAGTCGTGCGTTTGGCACAGCGTGTTGGTCACGAAGAATTGTTCCAATCTCTGCTGTTGTCTTTCCAGACTTTGCAAGATCTAGAATCAACTCAGTAACTGCTGCTTTATCAGTATTTGACCAAGCCGGTGCTTCTGAAACAAAAGGTTTGCTTGAACCGCTTTTTCCACTTCGAGATTTGTACATACGTGCCATGTAAAACTACTCCTAACGATTCGGCGACTAAACTCCCCTTCTTAACCGCTTTGTATAACGGCAGTGTGAATATTATCTATCAAACGGTGTACAGCAAAGAAATATTTTCACAATCTTTGGTGTGATTTGGCCAATCTTCCAGGAGTCCCTGGCCACTCCCACGCCGGTGCAAATGCCCTTGCTAAACCGATGACTGCTCCGTCTTGCATAACTAAAAGGTCTTGACCTGCCTTTATTGAAGGGTCAAATGACTCAACGATTTGATGGAAAATATCTCCCTTCCATGACACCCCCGATTTCACATGAATTTCTGGTAACGACTTATGTTTTGCTAATCTTTTGACAACTGGTTTAGATAGTGCAAAACCACCACGGTCAATTGACCATTGTGCTAGTTGTTCACCCTTGTCCTCTATCTTCCATCGTGGAGGTTTTCCTCTAACTTTTACACCCTCTAACCAGTGGTCGTTATTCATATGTTTTCGCGATACGCTACAAAAGTTGTCAATGTTAATTTGTTCGGCTCGGCGACGAGATAATGAAAAGTCCTCAACTGCGGTCTTTACTGCTTCACTAAGTCTTTGCAATACCTCAAATGAACCAGCAGACTGACCTTGACGAGTATCTACTACTTCGACATCCACAAATGACAAATCAATTCCGCTATGATTGATGATTCTCTTGTATGAATGGTTATTGAGTAAAGAGGTAATCATATTTTCAATTCTTGCAATCTCATCTAGACTCCAATCCCCAGTGACTGGAACATCATAATGGGCAGCTGGCCATACTTCTTCCAAATCTCTTGGAACCAAACCAAGAGGTGATGTGACTATCACTTCATGGCAAGCACTAGTGCCAATCGCTCTGATAAATCTACCATGGGATTTTGATAATCGATATGGCTTTCTTGCACTACAAGGAAGTAAGATCAATACATCTTCCAAATTCTTTGGAGCGCGGTAATCATTACAAATGAAATTCTCCCATTCAGCAATCAGTGGGTCTGATTGAGTAGAATGCGAAAAACAATTGAACACTCTAGTACGACTAACGTGCGATGCTAATACGCCTTCCATTTCCGATACCAATTTATCATGGCGACGTAAATGTTCAACCAATTTTGGACTGTTCAAACTTTGCTTATCTGCAAGTGCTCGTAGTGTTCCTTGTTGGAGGGCAGAACGCGTTTCAGCGATTGCCTGAGTCCATTGTGAAAGTTGGGATTTCATATCACTACCCTCATTCATTGATTCAATTAGATACCTCGGACCACCTATACTGAGCAATACACCTGCAGACGATGCTTGACGAGACCTTGCCATATCAAATAAATCAACACCGAACCAAGTCAATACCGCCAAGTTATCGGGACCACCAATACCTGGCGCCCATAGCAAAGCCCCAGGAAATCTTCTCTTCAATACTGAAATCGCTTCAACTAATTTTCCCGGTTGGCCTGCCAATTGCACTGCATCGACTAAGACAACGATATCTGGGAATAATTCTAGATCTAATAGCGATTCATCGTGCTTCAATCTCTGCCAAGAAACAGGCAGGAGATTGGAAGTTCCTGCTAATTCTCCGGCATCTGCTTCATCAAGTGATGGCGGTAATACATTTCCAATAGAAACTTCATAGTTTGGTGAAATTTGTGCAAATTCTGGTGGAGATAATGGAAGCCTTGAACTGAGTGCTAGAATCGCCGGAATATCTCCACTTCTAGATGATTTGAAAGGGGCAATGTTTGTGTCAATATCTTCATCACCATCCAATAATACTAGGGCTGGCGTGTGAGCAGTTGGTGTTTTTCGGTCCCCCAGCCCCCAACTCCTTGCAAAACGGTCGCGGGTCAAAACGACCCTTCCCAATCCTTCCGCCATACCTTGTGCTGATGGCAAGGCTTCTTGAAGCATTTGAAGAGACTCAAAGAGATGGTTTGAAAGTCCTCTTGCTCTACGAGGCATCATGGACAGCAGAGGTGGTGTGGTGCAGGAGGGCATGACAAAACCAAGTATTACCGTTCTATTCCTTATCGGTTTGATGGTCTTATCATCAATTCCAATTGTTGATGCCCAACAAAATAGTACCGTTTCAGTTGTTGATGGAAGAATCATCGGATTCATTTCTATTCCCGATGTTATTCATCAAGAAAACACCACAGTAGAAACTGGAGATTGGCTAAGTGTTACTGTCAATTGTGGGCAATGTACTGCCACAATATCTATCGCAGAACAGAATATTAGCACAACTGAAACTGTTGTTATTCAAGCAAATAATGCAGGGATTGCAACATTAGAAATTTCTTCACCAATTACTGAGATGATTAGATATACATTCACTAATGCAATATCTGAAAATTATCCAACTATTAGACCTGCACCATCGGAGTCTACAATATTCGATACAGGAGGGGTTTGTCAATCTCAATTCTCTTGCATTGAAGCGGATAGAGGACACCTAGCTGCAATATCTTTGGGTCAATTAAATGGTGATGCTTTTATTTCTGGCATCCTTGACAATGACAAATCAGAATATGTGGCCATTGAAATGGAAGAGGGAGATAGTTTAGAGATTGCTTTGATGCACTCGTCTGCAGACCTCGAAATATCTGCCTACTTCCAAAATTCAACCCATGAGGTAGAATATCAATCATCAATTTCCACCACTGTCACATTTGAACCATCGCTCACGCCAGAACCTGTGTATTGGGTTGCCGATGAGGATGGACGAATTATTCTAAAAGTTGACAGCGATTCACAGAATACTGCATGGGTAGTCGCTCGTACAATTCACAAAGCAAAGTCTATGACAGATACTGACTGTTATTCACTTACATATGGTGCTTGTATTACCGGTCACTCGATAACATCCACAACAATAGATTGGAACTATACAGATGAATTAATTTTGGTCCCACAGCAATACAATGTGACTGTTCAGTTAACTCAGATTGTTGATGGAACGATGGTAGCAATGGATTCTATTCAAATTGAAGCAGATAGAGCGCAGTCAATTTTCGCATATCCAAATGCCAGTGCTGCAATAATTACTGTTGAAGCACCGGTCTTCTGGCTCGACATGTATCTGTCTGATTATTCTGATTTTTCTTCTGGCATTGAGGCACCATCACTGTTACCTTTGTATTCTCATTCAGACAATTCATCATATCCTACATTACCTATTGATGAGTTACTCCATTATGCCGAACTAACCTTAAGCGTTCACGATATCTCCGACGTATTCAAAATTGAAATTGATGCCTGGGAAGATTCTCTACACCTAATACAGATTACAGCCGAAGGCGACATACAGTCTTTGAAGATTGAAATGTGGG